>JBIKHW010000230.1:0-5699 GCA_044361935.1 Limnohabitans sp.
TCAGACACCAAAACTGCTCACGAAAAAATTTCCTCATTGGGCGCTCGCGTCACCAGCCAAGTCGAAGGTTTGGTCGACGAAGCGCAGCCCGCGCTCAATCGCATGACCCACCGTGTCAAAGACGAATTGCACGACCTGAGCGAGTCGGGCAAAGAGGCCTTGTCAGATGCCAAACACAAACTGGAAAAAGAGGCCCACCATGTTCGAGTGACCACCGAACACATCATTCAGCACGACCCGATCCGCTCGGTTTTGATCGCTGCAGGCACAGGCGCTGCCGTGGCCTTGGCCGCATCTTGGTTCCTGCGTTCACGTTCGCAGTGATGATGCGGCTGCTGCTGAAAATGATGCTGCTGCCACCGGACTTGCTCAAGTCGCATGCCAAGGGCTACGTCGACTTGGCCAGCGAGGTGGGTGCGCGCTACCTGTGCACCTTGAAAAACCGGTGGGCGATGTATGCACTGAGCGCGTTGACTTTGTTGCTGGCGCTGATTTTCGGTGGCGTGGCGTTGCTGCTCTGGAGTGCATTTCCGTTACACGATGCGCCCCATGCTTGGGTGCTGCCAGCATTGCCAGCGGCATGTTTGTGTTTAAGTGGACTGTGCTGGTGGGGTGCGCGCGCGCAGCGCCTTCAGCCCTTGTTGCAGGACATTCAGGCACAAATCGCGCTTGACCTGCAGGCCATTGGGCAAGTGCGCTCGGCATGAGTTCAGAGCAGACGCCCACCCAACGGTTGGCCATCTCCAGGGCCCAACTGGCCCTAGCCTTGCGCGACCCGGCCTGGTTGCTCCTGCTGCAACGTTGGCTGCAAGACAAAAAGCCGCATTGAACAGTCTGCGCAGTCAAGCGTCTGACCTCTGGCTCCAAGGCCGTTCTCGTTCTTTTCGCCGATTTTCTATTGATTTCCCGACTCGGCACTTCGCCTGTTTACCTGTGACAGCGGGGGCAGTGCTTTTCCGTCGAACAAACGCGACACGCATACTCAAATGCGTGAACGTGGACGCGGTGCAAGTCACAGGCCACACCGACCGTTTGGGTTCAGCAGGGTGCAACGCCAAGTTGTCCACCCGGCGTGCCGAGGCGGTGTGCAACTACCTGGTGCAAGCGGGCGGCATGCTGGCCAATCTGGTCACGGCCACAGGCGTGGGTTCTGCTCAACCTGATACCTCAGCGAACGATTGCAAGGGCATGAAGGCAAGCCAGGCCTCATAGCCTGCGTCCCTGGATCACCCGCACCAGCACCACCACCACAGCCAGCACCAACAAAAGGTGAATCAGGCCGCCCAGTGTGTACGACGAGACCAAGCCGAGCAGCCATAAAAGCACCAAAACAACGGCCAAAGTTTCAAGCATGGTGAGGCCTTTATTTTTTGTCGACTTCGTGGCCAATCACGCCACCCACAGCCGCACCACCCAATGTGCCCGCGGTGCTGCCACCGGTCAGGATTGCGCCGCCAATGGCCCCCACCCCAGCGCCAATGGCGGTACTTTTTTCTTGCTGCGTCATGCCCGAGCAAGCGGTCAAGGCCAAAGCGGCCATGGCCAGCATGGCGGTACCAGAGATGCGGATCAACGGATGAGAGGTGTGCATGGTGAACTCCTTGTCTGCAAAGACGAATGCCCAGCCATTGCCCGCATCACCATGACACGATACTGGCCAGCCATCCCAAGATAGAAGAACGCCATTGCCGGGTCTGTCCGGCAGACCACACAGAGGCCGCACTTGAAGTAATCCCGGACTTGATCCTGGGCCCATGACCGCTTAGTGCCCATTGAAGCGCAAGAAGATGGACCCCGGTTCAAGCCCGGGGTGACAAGATGGGTCAAGCCCCGGGGTGACAAGATGGGTCAAGCACGGGGTGACAAGATGGTTAAAGCGCAGGGAGGGCGTTAGATCAAGGTCCCTGGTCCTTTACGGGCATTCCTATAATTTACCCATGCTCCAATACCAAACCATCCCCGTCACGCCTTTTCAGCAAAACTGCTCACTCGTGTGGGACGACCAGACCCATCAGGCGGCGGTGATCGATCCGGGGGGCGATCTGGATTTGATTTTGGACGCTGTGCGTCAACATGGCCTGCAGCTCGAGCAGATCTGGATCACCCACGGCCATCTGGACCACGCCTCGGGTACGGCCGATCTGGCCGAGCAACTCGGGGGCTTGCCCATCATTGGGCCGCACCCTGCAGACCAGTTCTGGATCGACGGTTTGCCGCAGGCCGCGGCGGCTTATGGGTTTCCGGCTGCTCGGGTGTTCAAGCCCACGCGCTGGCTGGCCGATGGCGACTCCGTCACGCTGGGGGCGCACACCTTGCAGGTGCGCCACTGCCCAGGGCACACCCCCGGCCATGTGGTGTTTTATTCGCCTGAAATCAAGCGTGCTTTTGTCGGCGATGTGCTGTTTGCAGGCAGCATTGGCCGCACCGATTTCCCGCAAGGCAACCACGACGATTTGATCGCCAGCATCACCCAGCGCCTGTGGCCCATGGGCAACGACACGGTGTTCATTCCTGGGCACGGGCCTGAGAGCACCTTTGGGCGTGAGCGCCAGAGCAACCCGTATGTGCGTGACCTCTGAAGCCATGGATACCCGATCAATTCGGGTATGACATCTCAAAGCGATGCCTCAGCCCCTGCGGGCTTGTTCGTAGAGTTGCTGCACCTTGGGCAAGTTGGCTTGCAGTTCTTCGATTCGGTTGCTGCCGCTGGGGTGTGTGCTCAAAAAAGAGGGGCTGCCATTGCCGCTGGCCGCTTGCATCTTTTGCCACAGGCTCACACTTGCTTCGGGTCTGAAGCCCCCCCGGGCGGCAATTTCCAGACCCACCAAATCCGATTCGGTTTCATTGTCCCGGCTGTACTTGAGCGTCAACAACTGGGTGCCCAGGCTGGCCGCGGCATCGCCCAAAGAACCCAATCCCAAAAGCTGCGAGGCGATCGACAAACCAATGCCGGTGGCCTGGCTTTTGGCCAAACGCTCGCGGGCATGTTCGCGCAGGGCGTGCGCCATCTCATGGCCCATGATCATGGCCACTTCGTCATCGTTCAGTTGCAGTTGAGACAGGATGCCGGTGTAGAAGGCAATCTTGCCGCCAGGCATACACCACGCATTGATTTGTTGGCTGCCGATCAGGTTGACCTGCCACTTCCAATCGCGCGAGCGCGGGTTCCACTGCGCGGTGTGGGGGATGAGCTTTTGGGCAATCCTGTGCAGGCGCTGCAGCTGCGGGTGGTTGTCGGGGGCCAAGGCCCCTTTTTGGCGAGCTTCGGTCAACACTTGCGCGTATTGTTGGCGCGCCGAGTTTTCCAGCGTCTCGGCGGGCACCAGATTGCGCAAGGCCGAAGACGATCCAACATCGACCTGGGCCAAGGCCGATCCCGCCGCGCCAGCACCGGCGGCCAAGAGGAACGCACGTCGGGCTTGCCAGCGCGGTGAGGGAGCCGCTGCGCCGGCATCTGCGTGAGGGGCGGAGGTTTTGAGGTTGCAAATAAAGCACATGGTTTGCAAATCATAACGAATGCAGCGGCTGTTGAATGTTTGCGTGCGCGCAATGCGTTCGCCTGGGTCAAAGGCTGCCAAAAAGCCAGCATTCGCACCTTGTGCAGTTGATAATCTGCAAATGTCTGACCTTGCCCCATCTACCGCCCCCAACAACACCCAGCCTGCCACCGTGCGCACCTGGCGCGAGGCGTTGCGCCTGTATTTGCAGCCCGCTAGCCTGCGCATGCTGGCCTTGGGCTTTGCAGCGGGCTTGCCGCTGCTGCTGGTGCTGGGCACGCTCAGTTTTCGGCTACGCGAGGCGGGCATAGACCGCAGCACCATCGGCTACCTCAGCTGGGTCGGCCTGGCGTATGGCGTGAAGTGGATGTGGGCCCCGTTGGTGGACCGCATGCCCATTCCATGGCTCACACGCCAGCTGGGGCGCAGGCGCAGTTGGTTGCTGGTGTCGCAGCTCGTGATCGCGCTCGGGCTGGCGGGCATGGCCTTGAACGACCCTTCGCAATTGCTCGGGCCCTTGGTGGCCTGTGCCTTGGCCGTGGCCATCGCTTCGGCCACACAAGACATTGCGCTGGACGCCTACCGCATCGAGTCGGCCGAGGTGAATGCTCAAGCCGCTTTGGCCGCCAGTTACCAGACGGGTTATCGCCTGGCCATGATCTGGGCCGGAGCTGGTGTGTTGTGGGTGGCGGCCTGGGCCCAAGGCGAGCAAGCCACGGGCTACTCACAAGCGGCCTGGCAAGCGGCGTATCTGGTCATGGCGCTGAGCATGCTGCCGGGCATGTGGGTCGTGCTGGCCTCGCCCGAGCCGGTGGCCGCACCCTTTGCGCCTGCGCGCAACGTGGCCGAATGGCTCCGGGGCGCGGTGTTCGAGCCCTTTGCCGATTTCTGGCTGCGCTACCGCTGGCAGGCGGTGCTGCTGCTGGCGCTGATCGCGGTCTACCGCATCTCTGATGTGGTCATGGGCATCATGGCCAATCCGTTTTATGTGGACATGGGCTTCACCAAAAGCGAAGTGGCCGGCGTGACCAAACTGTATGGCGTCATCATGACCTTGGTGGGCGCGTTTGTGGGCGGCTTGTTGGCAGCGCGGTTGGGCGTCATGCGCGTGCTCATGCTGGGTGCGCTGTTGAGTGCGCTCACCAATTTGCTGTTTGTCTGGCTCAGCGGTGTGGGCCACGACGTGCAGGCCCTGGTCTGGGTCATCTCGGCCGACAACCTGGCCAGCGGCATCGCGTCTGCGGCCTTTATCGCTTATTTGTCCTCGCTCACCAACATCAGTTACTCGGCCACGCAATACGCGCTGCTCAGCTCCATGATGCTGCTGCTGCCCAAGTTCATCGCCGGATTTTCGGGGGAGTTTGTCGACGCCCACGGCTACGCCAGCTTCTTCACAGCCACGGCCTGGCTGGGCTTGCCCGTGTTGCTGCTGGTGGCGTTGGCGTCCCGGGTGCATGCGAAAAAATCGCCACCCCCAATGCTGTCCCCCAGGGCTTGACCCGGGGACTATGCCTCCCGAACTGTCCCCCCGAGCTTGACCCGGGGTTTATCTCTGAAGTTCTTGCGAGGGTGGATCCCGGCTCGGGGGCCGGGATGACAAATAGGGGTGTGTCACAGAACTACTAAATGTCCCCCAGGGCTTGACCCGTGGACTATGCCTCCCGAAGTGTCACCCCGGGCTTGACCCGGGGTCTATGCCCCAAAAATGAGCGCTTTGCTTGTACAGGGGTTGACCCGCTCTCGAGATGGCATGGGCATTACAAAATACCCTCGTACAAATCCTTCCAAGTGGGGTTGGTTTTTTCGATCAAAGCGATTTTCCAAGCTCGCCGCCAACTCTTTAAACGCTTTTCATGGCTGATTGCCTCTTCTATGCTGGCAGTCTGATCGAACCAGACCAGCCTCGTCACGTCGTATTGAGATGTAAACCCTTCGATGATTTTTTCTCGGTGCTCGTGAACGCGTCGTGCCAAGTTGTTAGTCACTCCAACATAGAGCGTCCCGTTTCGCTGACTGGCAAGGATGTAGACAAAATAAGTCATGTCTTCAAGGCTAAAAGTATTCTTCGCTTTTGTCATGCCTCATTGCGTGAGTTTTTGTAACGTAGACAGAACAAGATGGATCCCGGCTCGGAGGCCGGGATGACAAACTTCGGAGGCTGGGATGACAAATGGGAAATGCAATGCAACCACTTAAATGTCA
>JBIKHW010000231.1:0-5691 GCA_044361935.1 Limnohabitans sp.
GCGGCCGACAATGACCACATAGCCACGCTCATCCACTTTGCCCACATCGCCTGTCTTGAAGAAACCGTCGGCAGTGAACTCATCGGCGGTTTTTTCGGGCATGCGCCAGTAGCCTTTGAACACATTAGGGCCTTGGACCTGAATGCCGCCAATCTCGCCAACAGGCATGTCTTGCCCATCGTCGCCACGCACCCGCAAAGACACGCCAGGCAAAGGGAAACCCACGGTGCCACCCCGCCGCTCAGTCTGCTTGGCATAACGCTTGTCCGCCGCATAGGGGTTGGAGGTCAGCATGGCGGTCTCGCTCATCCCGTAGCGCTCCAAAATCGTGTGGCCTGTGCGCTCTTGCCATTCGGTGAAGGTCTCGATCAACAAAGGCGCGGAGCCTGCGATGAACAAGCGCATGTTTTTCACGGCCGCCTTGTCGAGTGCGGGCTCAGCCAGCATGCGCACATAAAGCGTGGGCACCCCCATAAAAACGGTCGCCTCTTTCATCCGGGCAATCACGCGTTTTGGGTCGAACTTGGCCATCCAGACCATCTTGCTGCCGTTGATCAGCGCACCATGGATGGCCACAAACAAACCATGCACATGGAAGATGGGCAAGGCATGGATGAGCACATCGCCTTTTTTCCAGCCCCAGTAATCCTTGAGCGTGACGGCGTTGCTCAGCAAGTTGCCGTGTGTAAGCATGGCCCCCTTGCTGCGCCCCGTGGTGCCGCTGGTGTAGAGGATGGCCGCCAAGTCATCGGGCTTGCGCGGCACGGCTTGGTGCTGGTCGCTGTGGTGCGCAGCACGCTCGAGCAAGCTGCCCGTGCGGTCATCGTTCAGCGTGAACACATGCTGGGTGCCTGCTTTGAAAGCGATCTTGCTGACCCAGCCGAAATTGGCCCCACTGCAGACCACCACAGCAGGCTCGGCATTGCCAATGAAGTACTCGATTTCGGCGCTTTGGTAAGCCGTGTTGAGCGGCAAGAATACGCAGCCTGCACGCAAGCAAGCCAAGTACAGCACCATGGCTTCAACCGACTTTTCGACCTGTACTGCCACCCGACTGCCTTCTGGCAAATTCAGCGATTGCAGCAAATTGGCCACCATGGCCGTGGCACGGTCCAGGTCTTGCCAGCTGTAGCGCAGGCCTTCATCGGTCTCCACTGCCGTGGCCGTCAGGTCGGCAGGAAATGCAGCACGCAGGGCCGAAAACAAATTGTTGTGGGTCATGGTTTCAAAAAAGCAAGATGAGAAAAGGCATGAAAAAGGGCCCCATCACAGGCCCATAGAACATCCAAAGGCGCACTCAGTCGAGCTTGGCCCCAGAGGCCTTGACCACTTGCGACCACTTGGTGAGCTCTTTTTTGATGAACGCATCGAACTGGCTGCCCGTGAGGTTGGGGAACTCCGCACCTTGATTGGCCCAAACAGCTTTGGCCTCGTCGGTTAGGCAGGCTCGGCGAAACTCCTCAATCGCACGCGCTTGCGTCTCCGCAGGCGTTCCCTTGGGGGCCCAAACGCCGTACCAGGTCGAGACGGTGTAATCGGGCAAACCCAGCTCGGCCGAGCAAGGCACGTCCGGGAAGGCCGCATTGCGCTTGGCACCTGAAACCATGAGGGCCTTGATGCGGCCACCCTTGATGTGCGCTGCCGAAGAGCCCAAGCCATCGAACATCATGTCCACGTTCCCCGCAATCAGGTCTTGTAATGCTGGGCCAGCGCCTCGGTAAGGGATGTGAGTGATGAAGGTCTTGGTCTGCAGTTTGAACAATTCGCCCGCCAAGTGGTGCGAGGTGCCGCCACCAGCCGAGCCATAGTTCAAGCGAGCGGGGTTCTTTTTCACAAAATCAAGGAAGGCCTTGAAGTCGGCCGCCTGGACTTTTTTGGGATTGACCACCAGCACCTGAGGCACACTGGCCACCTGGATGAGGGGGATCAGGTCACGCTCGAGGTCGTAGTCCAACCTTGGGTACATGCTGGGCGCGATGGTGTGGTGCACCGCCCCCATGAGGTAGTTGTAGCCATCGGGCGCAGCTTTGGCAGCGATGCCCGCCCCCAGCGTGCCACCTGCACCACCGCGGTTGTCAATGATCAGTTGCTTGCCGGTGAGCTTGGCAAACGCGGCAGACATAGGCCGCGCAAACGCATCAGTGCCACCGCCCGCAGGAAAGGGCACCACCATGTTCACAGCCTTGCTGGGCCAGCTGCTTTGGGCTTGGGCCCACAGCGGCAGCGAGCCTGTGACGGCTGCCATGGCCTTCAAAAAGTCGCGGCGTGGGCCCCAAGGGTTTAAGTCGTTCATGTCGTGTCTCCTGGTTTTGATGGAAACGGCATCATAAAGTTTTTACAAAGACGGGCTTGCGCAGGGGTGTCACGCCCTGCATTAGGCTGCACCAGACCCCCTCTGCAAGCCGAGTCACCCCTTCAGATCGGACCCGTTCATGTCCAGTCCTGCCGCTTCATTGGCCAATGCCCTGCAGCGGGTATCAGAGCGAAGCCAGCATCTGCAGGGCTTTTGCAAAACCGGCACCCGGATGGCAAACATCCAGATGCACCACGGGCAAGCCGCAGCGCTGAGCCCCCAACACGTTGCGCAGCTGGTCGTCCACAAACACCGCGTGCTCGGCCCGCACCCCCAAGGCATCCAAACACGCTTGGTAAGCGCGGGGATCGGGTTTCAGGATCTGGGTGTAAGTGGCGTCCACGATCACGTCAAACTGCTTCAGCAAGGGCAAACGCTCGCGAAAGTCAGCCCCATAAAACAAATCTAACTCGTTTGACAAAATGCCCAACTTGTAGCCCAGCGCCTTGGCCTGCTGGATCGCCGCCACCGCTTCCGGCCGGATCACGGCCTGCACATCCGCCCCACGGGCGCGCTGCACAAAGGTCTGCATCTCGGTCCATTCTTCACCCAGCAAGCGCCCGACCTCTTGGGTGCGCTGCATCCAGTAATCGCGTTCACTGATCTGATCGGCTTGCATGGCTTGCCACAGCGCATCGGCCTCGGGCGCAAACGGGCCTTGCCAGGTCAGTGTGCCCGCAGGCAGGCCCAAAGCCGCTTCGCTCAAGGTGTGGGTTTCAAACAGGGTGCGGCTGATGACGCCGCCAAAGTCCAGAATCAGGGCCTTGTCTTCGGGTCTCGGCGCATCAGACATGGTCAACTTTCTTGCCCACAGCAGGCTCCACCAGCCCTTGGGCCAGCCAGTCGTCAAACACGGCAAGCACCTGCTGCACAAACGCCGCATCGTTGATGTGCGCGTCGATGCGCGAGACTTGGGCCGATCCCCAATCGCATTGCGCCATTTCGTCCATCATCGCTGCCAGACCTTCTGGATCGTGCAGCGGTGCACCAGCCCGGTCCCACTCTTGAATGCCCTGCAAAGGCAGCACCAAGTGCACAGGGCCTTGTGCCTGGCGCAATCGGCTGGCCAGCTCGCGGGCAAACTCGCGGCGCATGTCGGCGTCGATGCCCACCGACGCAATCAGGCGGTTGTGGTCGTGCGAGGGCCGTCCGGCAAAACGCTCAGGCATCTGGCCCCAAGCGGGGTAATCTACCAGGTCGGTGGCGCCGGGGGCTACGATCATCGGCACGCCCTTGATGCCTGCGCCCATCAGCCGGTCGGGGCCTGCGCTCACCACCGAGCCGCCCATCTGGTTGACCATTTCCTGCAGGCTCAAATCCATCACACAAGCGAACTGGCCTTGTGCAGCCAACGATTCAAACGCCCTGCCCCCCATGCCTGTGGTGTGAAACACCGCCAAATCAAAGCCGCGCTTGTCCAGCTCAGGCTGCAGCTGCACCATGTATTTCAGGCAGCTCGACCCCAAAGAGGTCATGCCCACCACCGGCCGATCAAAGCGCGGCACACGCGCCACGCGGCAGGCCCCTACCACCGCACCTGCAGCCTGGGCCAGAGCCGACTGGCACAGGCTGTTGAGGCCGTACAGGCCGCCCGCCCACAGCACCATCATCAAATCGGGCGGCATGCGCTCGGGTGGCAACAGGGGCGAAAACGCCACGGTGGACAGCACCACCTTGGGCACACCCAGCGGCAAGCTGCTGGCCACGTCCAGCGCCAGATCGGTGCCCATGGTGCCGCCCAGCACCAGCAGGCCATCCATGCGGCCCTCGCGCTGCAGTTGGACCGCCAGGGCCGATGCGCCTTGGGCCATCAGGGCCATGGCGCTGTTTTCGTCGCCGCTGTCCATGACTTGCTGCAGCGTCACGCCCGCCGCCTGCGCGACCTCGGTGTTGGCGATGTCCGGGATCACCCGGCCTTTGGCCAGCACGCCCACGTCCATGACCAGCGCTTGCCCTCCAGCAGCATGCACCTGTTCGCGCATGAAGCCGATCTCGTCGCTCTTGGTGTCGACGGTGCCGACGATCAGGATGACGGGGCTCTTCATGCGCGGCCCTCCTGCACAGCGGCAAACGCGCCTTCGAGCACGTCGCACATGAAGTCGATCTCTTCTCGGGTGATGATCAGCGGCGGCGACAGGATCAGGTTGGGGCCGGAGATGCGCACCATCAAACCCGCCTTGTAAGCAGCCTTGGCCACCCGCGCCGGGATGTCACTGGTGCGGGTCATGGGCGTGCGTTTGAACTTGTCGCTCACCATTTCGATACCCAACATCAGGCCCACACCGCGCACATCACCCACAAAGCTGCAGGTCTCGACCAGCTTGCGCAAGCGGGTCTGCAGGTGTTCACCCACGCGGGCCGCGTTGCCGGGGATGTCCAGCGCCTCGATCTGATCGAGCGTGGCCAGCGCCGCAGCAGCGGCGATCGGGTGCGCGCTGTAGGTGTAGCCGTGTGAGACCGAAGCCGTGCCCGTGGTGTCGGCGTCAAACACGTCGGCGATTCGGCGGTTGATGGCCGTGGCCCCGAGCGGGATGTAGCCCGAAGAAATACCCTTGGCCAGGCACCACATGTCGGCGTTCACACCCCACAGGCGGGTGCCAAACAGTTCACCGCTGCGGCCAAAGCCGGTCACCACCTCGTCGGCGATCAGCAGCACGCCGTACTTGTCGCAAATCTGGCGCACCAGCGGCCAATAGTTGGGCGGCGGCACGATCACCCCGCCCGCGCCCTGCACCGGCTCGGCAATGAAAGCGGCCACCGTGTCTGGCCCCTGGAACACGATTTCGCGCTCCAGCAACTCGGCGCAGATTTCGCCAAGGCGCACAGGGTCATCGGTGTAAGGGTTGTGATAAGCCCAAGGCGTGTCGATGTGGAAGCACCCGGGCAGCAGCGGCTCGTAGGCGCGGCGGAAGTTGGTGTTGCCGTTCACGCTCATGCCGCCAAAATGCACGCCGTGGTAGCCCTGGCGCAGGCTGATGAACTTGAAGCGGTCGGCCTGGCCCTTGAGCTTCCAGTACTGGCGGGCCACCTTCAGAGCGCCTTCCACGGCATCGGAGCCGCCAGTAGAAAACATCACCGTGGCCACACCTTCGGGTTGCATCAACTGCACCAGGCGTTTGGACAGCTCGATCGCCCGCACATGGGTGGTGCCGCGGAACACGTTGTAAAACGGCAGCTCGTCCATCTGCGCCACGATGGCGTCGCGCACGGGTTTGTTGCTGTGGCCCAGGTTGCAGGCCCACAGGCCCCCCACGCCGTCGAGCATCTTGTGGCCGTCCACGTCCCAGATCCAGCAGCCCTCGCCTTTGGCGATGATGTCGGGCGCAGACTTTTTCATC
>JBIKHW010000232.1:0-5661 GCA_044361935.1 Limnohabitans sp.
TTCTGTGGGTGGGGGCGCAACGGGCAAACGCTCGGGTCTGGAATTCATGTCTTACATGACGGACATCTCCAACTGGGCCAAGATTTTCAGCGGCGGCAACGCCACGCTGTTCACCTATGAGTTGCCGTACCTGGACTTCAACCTGTACAACTTCGATGTGCTGCTGGCCAAGCCCAACCTGGCTTTGCTCACGGCAGGCATCATCCCGATCCCGATCGAGTTCCCGATTTATGCCTATGGCGGCGTGCGGGTCTTCGCCGACCTGTCCTTCGGGTATGACACCTATGGCGTGCAAAAAGCCTTTGCCACCGGCAACCCTTTCAGTGTGATCGATGGCTTCTTCATCAACGACTGGTCTTTGCCGGTCACGGTCAATGGCGTGAGCAAGCCCGGCAGAGAAAAGCCGGAAATGGGCATCAGCATCGAGATCGGCCTCAAAGCCGGTGTGGGTGTGCCGGGTGTGGCCGTCGGTCTGGGGGCCGGTTTGCAGCTGCGTGTGAATGCAGATTTGAACGACATCAAGGTGGGCACCGTGACGCGCGATGCGGGCGGTCAGTTCGAGTCGGTGGATTACCAGGGCGACGGCAAGGTCCGGCCTTCGGAAATGCTGGCCATGATGATGTACCCGGGCTTGGTGCCCGGCGTGCCAGGCGGGGTGTTCAACCTGTTTGACATCAAGATCACGCCTTACCTCAATGGTTATGTCTGGGCCAAGATCGCTTTCTTCGATGTCAACGTGCAGGTCTTCAGCCTCAAGCTGACGGAAATCAACATCCCGGCCGTGACGGTCAAACCCGTGTTGGGCAGCGTTCAAGAGGGTGTGCTGACCCTGCATGCTGGCGCGCGTGCGTCTGACCGCTTGTACCTGACCACCTCGGATGATTCGGAAAACTTCATCCTCAGTGGCCACGAGGACAGTGACATCGTGGGCGTGGAGTTCCAGGGCTTCTATCAGGAGTTCGAGAACGTCAAGCGCATCGTGGTCGATATGGGTGAGGGCAACGACACGCTGGACGCATCGCGTCTGAAATCCAAGATCGTGATTGACGCCAAAGGCGGTGCAGGCGATGACACGGTGCTGTTGGGCGCTGGGGGCGGCAGCGCCATCGACATGGAAGGCAACAACACTTTGCGTGCTCTGGCCACCGGAACGGCCAACGTGCTCTTGATCGGTGGACGTGGCCGCGACAAGTTGTCTGGCGGCTTGGGCGATGACACCCTGTATGGCGGTGCAGGCAGCAACGACCTCGAGGGCGGTGGTGGCAATGACACCCTCTACGCCATCTTGGGCGTGAACAAGCTCATCGGTGGCGATGGGGTGGACACCTACGTCTTCACGGGCGGTCTGGGCGTCAACACCTTGGTGGAAAACGGCAAGCAGGCGTCTTCGCTTGACTTCTCGGGCAGCTTGTCCAAGGAGTTGCTGGGCATCGTCGGGCCTTTGCCGGGTGTGCCCACGGTGTCGATCCCTGCGACGTTCACGGCAGTGCGGGGCGCAACGACGGCCCTGAGCTTTGCCGGTACGCCGTTCACCGGTGATGACAGCGCACCCGCTTCGGTCAGCGTCTCAGCTGCTGCGGGCGTGATTCAGGCGGGCTCGTCTGGCGGGGTAACGGTCAGCGGTGCAGGCACCGGCCGGGCCGTCTTCACAGGCACGGTGGCCCAACTCAACAGCTACTTCAAGGCGGCTGGCAAGGTCAGCTACCGTTTTGAGGGCTCGGACGATGTTCAGACCCTGAAAGTGGTGATCCAGCAAGGCGACTTGAGCAGCATGGCGCAAGCCCAGGTGCACGCAGCCCTGACCTCGTCGGTCTCGCCAAGCTGGCGCGATCTGGCGGTGAGCGGCAGCTTGATGGTGGCGGTGGCCAACGTGGGCAGCGGCGAACAAAGCATCTACCTGTCGCGTGACCAAGGCGACACCTGGTTGCCTGCCAATGCGCCCAAAGGGCTGGATTACAACGCGGTCTCGATCTCGTCCGATGGGCAGATGATTGCAGCCTTCTCGTCGGGCGGCCGCCTGGCGGTGTCGCGCGATGCGGGCCTGAACTGGACCCTCAGCAGAGCGCCTTCGGATAACTATTCCGAGGTCCTCGTGCTGGGCGATGACCGGGTGCTGACAGCAGACCGGACCGACAGCCTGCGTTATTTCTACTTCAACAACATTTTCAGCTGGGGCTGGAGGACCGATTACCTGCCGGGCGAGATGCGCACCCTGGATGCGCAAGGCACCGATTGGTCCAAGCTGGACGGTGAGCCCAATGTCAACTGGAATGCGATGACTGCCAGTGCCGACGGCTCGCGCTTGCTGGCTGCCAGCGGGTCGTCGTCGAACCGCAGTGGGGCAGGGGCTTTGTACATGGCCCATGTGGGCGAGGACGGCCATATTTCCTGGCAGGACATCACGCGCGACGCCCTGAAAAATGGCGACTGGGTGTCGGTGGACATGGACGCCACGGGCACCCGCCTGGTGGCCGCTGCACGCGGTGGTCAGGTGTTTGTGGCCGATACCAGTGCCTCCGGTTGGACCTGGCAAGCGACCACCTCCAAGGCGGATTGGACCTCTGTCTGGATGAGCGACGACGGCAAGACACTGACGGCCACGGCCAATGGCAGCGGCGGCGGCGTCTGGCTCTCGCGCAACGGCGGCACGATCTGGACCCAGGTCAGTGCGCCCATAGGCTCAGGCCTCGATTGGCGCATGGCGACGTTTGACGAGGCCGCAGGCCAGGTGGTGGCGATGGCTTCGGGCCGTCCGATCTACAAGTTCCTGGCACCCGCGGTCGGGGCTGCGCCCAACATCGTGCTGCCCGATCAGATGCCCGCTTTGGCCAGCCAGCCCACCGAGTGGCCTTTGGCCAACGGCACACTGTTCGATGCCGATTCGAACCGCCTGACGGTGACCCTGTCGGCCACCAGTGGCCAGATGGTCCTGTCAGCTGCTGCCTTGGATGCTGTGAAACAAAACAGCGATCTGGGTCGGGTTTCGGCGATTGCTGTGGCGGCTTCTTCGCCCAACAGTCCTGGCAACGAGAAGGTGTCCGGCGTCATTGACAACAACACAGGCACCAAGTATTTGAACTTTGACGGGCCTGGCAGCGGTCTGATCATGACCTTGTCCACGCCTGAGGCGGTGCAGCAGATGAAGCTGACGTCCCGCACCAACGACCTGATTCCGCAGTGGGATCCGAAGACTTACGAGTTGTACGGTTCCAACGACGAATTGGCTTGGGACAGTGCAGACTGGGCACAAGTGGCCGAGGGCGATGTCAACTTGCCCGATGCCCGTGGTTCGGTCAGCACGCTGGACTTCGAGAATTCGACGGCATACAAGTTCTACAAAGTGGTCTTCCCCGAGGTCAAGGGCAGCAAGTTCGGCAAGAAATATGTGCACATCTCCGAGGTGGCCTTGTACGCACCGGCGCTGGCGGTCAAGCAGGACGAAGGCGTGCTGACTTTGAGTGGCGACCAAAAGGCCATCAACAGCTTGTTGGCCACATCGGGTTACTTGCAGTTTGTGGCGGGCGAGCAAGGTGCCACCGGCCAATTCACCTTGGTGGCGGATGACGGGGTCAACCGCAGCGTCAAAGTGGTGCAAATCCAGGAGCAGGAAGCCTTTGCCATGAAGGCGTCTTACAACGCCGGCAATTTTGAAATTTACGCCAGCACCGGCAACGGTTTGCGCGTGAGCCGCGCCGCGCTGGACAACATCACCCTGGGCAACCGTTCTGACGAGTTGTCGGTGATGAAGTTCGGCTCCGAGTCGCTCACCGTAACCGCCTCTGAGGGCGCTGACCAGGTGTTGGTCTTCATGGACAACACCCAGGTGAGTCCAGGCGAGAGCCGTTCCATGCGTTTGCAGGAATCTGCCCAGGGCAATGACTTGCTCAACGACACCTTGACCTTGCAGCTCAAGCCATTGGATCTGAGCACCAGCCAGAACGTGATCCGTCTGGGCACAGGCCAATTGGTCAGCGGCGCCGAACAGATTTTCTGGGACGAGACGCTGGGCACGCTCAACATCGTGGGCGACACGGTGCGCATCACCGACATGGCCGACAGCCGTGGCGATGTGCGTCTGGGTGAGAACACCACGCTCAAGGTGACGGCCAATCAGCTGAGCGTTTCAGGCAAGGTGTATGCCAAAGACTATGACCTCACGGTGAAAAACCGTCTGATCATTGACGGGGGCTTGTACACCTACCAAGTGGGGGGCGATAGCAGTGAAGTTCGCATTGCAGGCACGGTCTACGCCACGCCGCCTTTGCAGGCCGGGGCTTTTGACTTGTCCACGGTGCAAACGCCTGACTTTTCCATTCAGATCACCCCCAGCGATCCGAGCATACCGATTCGCCTGGGTGGCGCGGGCGTGGGCGGCATTTTGCTCGACCCGGCAGCTTTGTCGCGCATGACCTCCCAGAGTCTGGTGCTGGGCTCCGATCTGGGCGTCAACCCGATCGAGTTGGGGGGGGGTGCCTCTGCGGTGCTGGTGCCGATTCCGCTGGTGGTGCTGGCGCAAGGCACGGGCGGCAAGGTCAACATCAACGGTGATCTGTCGGGCACACAGCTGGAAATCCGCGGCCCGGGCAACACCACGGTGTTGGCCGATGGCAGCGATGTGCTGATGACCCAGGGCATGCTGATCGACGATGCGCTGAGCATTCAGGGCAATGTCTCCTTGACGGCAGGATCGGCCGCCACCAATGGCAGTCTGGAAGTCACAGGCCGGGTCAACGGCGGTCTGGGCAACCAGGATGTGCTGACCCTCAAAGCCCTTGGCGGTGACATCACCATGACCGGTCGCATGGGCGACGGTGTGGGTGACTTTGCCATCAACGCGGGCGGCAGCTTGTATGTTGACGATGTGTATGACGAAGTCAGCTTGCTGGGCGGCAGCGGCGCAGGCGCCACGGCCAAGGTCACCGTGGCGGGCGGACAGGTCACGAATGTGCAGCTGATCTCGAGCGGCGGCGGCTATGTGGTGGGCGACAAACTGACCGTGGCCCGCTCCAGCCTGGGTGATCTGAGTGGTCTGGCCGGTGGCTTCGAGTTGACGGTGTCTGCCCTGGCGGACCTGGAAGGCCTGCGGGTCGACGGTGCGGTCAACGTGACCTTTGGTGAGCGCCTGTACGTAGAAGGTGATGTGTACATCACAGCCAGCGGCACGGTGACGTTCTCTGACCAGGTGGTGCTGCGCAACGGTGGTCGCTTGTTCATCAACGATGCAGCGCAAGTTCAGTTCCTCGATGGCGTGAGTTCAGACAACGCCACTGCGATGGTCTTCAAGGGCGCCTCCGCCAAGGTGGATTTCTACAATGGCGTGGGCATTGGCGGCAGCGATGCGGCCCACTTTGAAGGCGTTAACCTTCTGGAGATCCGCTCACCAGGCGCAGGCCAGACCTTGTCCGGGATGAAAGTGGAAGGCGACACACTGAAGCTGGCTGCTCTGGACGGCCGCACGGTGCTGAACCTGAACTTGTCCTCGCTGGAGATCAACGCCCGAGCACTGGTGTGGCCGCTGTCCGGTGGCACCCAGGTGCATACGCAAGACCTGCAACTGTCGGTGGCCCAAGGCATTGGCAGCGAGGCCGCGCCTTTGGAAGTGGATGCCCGAAACATCTCGGCCACCACACCAGGCCAAAGCATGTTCTTGCAGCTCGCTGG
>JBIKHW010000025.1:0-17565 GCA_044361935.1 Limnohabitans sp.
CCGGGGCTCCTCTTGCTGGGGTACCAGAAATCGTCGCCCCGGCCCCACCCCGCCCGTACGCGCTGGCATCTCAGCCTTTCACGACCAAAGGCACCCGGCCATCGGACAAAGTGGCCTGAATGCTATGACCGGGTTGAAACTGGGCAGCGTGGGTCAAAGCCTGGCCGCGCTCATCGCTGAGCCAGGCATAACCGCGCTCAAGCACCTGACGCGGGTCCACCGACGACAAACGCAAAGCGGCCCGCTCCAAGCGCTGGGCGCGGTGCGGCACTTGCTGCGCCCGGTTAAAAGCCAAACGATCGTTCAAGCGCTCCAACTGGTGGCCTTGGCCGACCAATTGACTCCGCACGCCCGTCTGCAAACGACTGGCCAAGCGGTCCAGCCACTGGCTGTGCTGCCCCAGCACAGCTTGTGGTCGCCCAAGCCGGGCCGCCACCGCGCTCAGGCGTTGGCTCTGGCGCTCTTGCTGACGGACCAAACCCACACCCCATCGGGCCGCGACCCCGTCCAAACGCTGAGCTTGCCGGTCCTGCTGGCGAATCAAGCCCCGGCTCAGGCGTTGCTCCAGCACAGACAGGGCTTCGAGGCCCACACCCCGGTCGGTCGCCGCCATCTCGGCCGCCGCCGTGGGGGTTGGGGCGCGCACGTCGGCTACAAAGTCGGCGATCGTGAAATCGGTCTCATGCCCAACGCCGCAAATGAGCGGCACGGGGCTTTGGGCAATCACCCGGGCAAGGTTTTCGTCATTGAACGACCACAGGTCTTCCATCGAGCCGCCACCGCGCACCAACAAGATCACGTCCACGGGCGGACACAGCGGGTTGTCTTCAGCCGTCAAAGCGAAAATATTTTGCAAGGCCTGCGCCAACGTGGCCGCAGCGCCAGCGCCTTGCACCAAGGCGGGGGCCATGACCACCGGAATGTGTGGCACGCGCCGCTGCAAAGCGGTCACCACGTCCTGCCAAGCTGCGGCTCCCAAAGACGTCACCACCCCAATGGCGCGCGGCTGAGTGGGCAATTCGCGCTTGCGCGCAGGATCAAACAGGCCCTCGGCTTCGAGCTTGGCCTTGAGGCGCAAAAACTGCTCAAAAAGTGCACCTTGCCCTGCGCGTTCCATGGATTCAACGATCAGCTGCAAATCGCCTCGTGCTTCGTAAATGCCCAGGCGACCCCTGACCTCCACCAGTTCGCCATCGCGTGGGGCAAAGTCCATCAAACTGGCAGCTCGCCGAAACATGGCGCAACGGATCTGGCCGGTCGCATCTTTGATCGAAAAATAACAGTGCCCGCTGGCCGCACGCGAGAAGCCCGAAATTTCGCCGCGCACAGTGACCGGATTGAACTGGCCATCCAGGCTGTCCGCAATGGCGCGGCACAGTGCCGATACCGTCCAGGCGGGAGGAATCATGGTCTGATTGAGGTTCATGGGCATGATTGTCGTTCAACGAACTTGCAGCAAGATTCAGAACAGAAGTGGCGTATGCCACTGCAGCTGTAAGACCCTGTAGCCTGCAGACCATGTAAAAAAGTGATTGGAGTGAAAACTCCTCGCATTTGATTAATTTGTCAAATAAGAAAAAATCAAAATGAAAAAGTTTTATTCTGCGTAAAAAACACTTCAGGCCTCGACTTTCCCACAAAGTTATCCAGAGGCTGAATCCCTCCAATAAACCAAAATCAAACCGTACCCTTAAACCTGATGTCAAGATCGCAGCATCGTCGATAATCAGGTTCTTTTTCACCGCGTCTCTTCAAGAAAGAACTGCTTTGTTATCTATCATTCAAGCCGCTGGATGGCCAATTTGGCCGCTGATACTGTGCTCCGTTTTGGCCTTGGCCCTGATCATTGAACGGCTTTACCAGCTTCAAACGGACAAAGTAATCCCTCCCAAAACCTTGACTATGGCACTGGACGCCACGCGTCGCAGCTTGCCACCTGAATCTTTTGCAATTCAACTTGACAAAATGGGCATGCTAGGTCCTGTGCTGGCGAGTGGCTTGCGTTGCCTTCAACGTGACACCAAGGCCTCTGACGAAGACATCAAGTCCAGCATGGAAATGGCCGGGCGCTTGGCGGGCAGGCAACTCGAGCGTTACCTGACGACGCTGGGCACCATTGCCTCTGCGGCCCCGCTACTCGGTTTGCTGGGCACGGTGATCGGCATGATCGAAATTTTTTCAGCCCACACTGCTGGCGACAGCCAACCCGCCCAATTGGCTTACGGCATTTCGGTAGCGCTCTACAACACGGCTTTTGGCTTGATCGTGGCCATCCCGGCACTGATGTTTTGGCGTTACTTCAGAAACTTGGTGGACACCAACTTGCTGTCCATGGAAGTTGCCAGCGAACAATTTGCCCGGCAACTGAGCCAATTGCACCGCTGAATGGATGCCCCGTGAATTTTCGCCAACGCAAGCCCACGACCGAGCCAGAAATCAACCTGATTCCCTTCATCGACGTATTGTTGGTGGTGATGATATTTTTGATGCTGACCACAACTTGGTCACAGTTGACTGAAATCAATCTGAATCTGCCTCTGGCAGACAGCCAAAAGCAAAAAAACCGCCCTCAGCAAATTGTCTTGACAGTCAATTCACAAGGCCAATACACGCTCAACAAATCCGCCGTTGGCGGTACATCGGTCAGCGAATTGGCCAGCGCTTTGGCACCTTTAGCGTCCAAAGATGTGACCCTGGTAATCAGTGCAGACGCCCAAGCCACCCACCAATCTGTGGTCAACGCCATGGAAGCAGCCCGTCGAACCGGCTTGTCGCAAATCACCTTCGCCACCCAATCGCCAGATGCTTCAGGGTCCTGACAGGGGATGAACACCTCCTCTTGGTTACACCAGCGACTCCCCCGGGTTTGGCTTTCGCGCAGTCTGATCGCACGTTTGCTGTGGCCCCTGGCGCTGCTCCATGGCGCGATTCTCAAGTTGCAGCGCCTGGTGCGACGGCTTGGTGGACACACCCCACAACGCCTGCCAGTGCCTGTGATTGTCGTGGGCAATGTGGTAGCAGGCGGTGCAGGCAAAACGCCCTTGACGATGCGGTTGGTTCAGCATTTGCAACAACAGGGATGGCAGCCCGGCGTCATCTCCAGGGGACACGGCCGTCGGACCCACAACACACGACCCGTGATGACCGACAGCTTGCCTGCTGAAGTGGGTGACGAGCCCCTGCTCATCCACCAAAAAACGGGAGCCCCAGTTTGGGTGGCCACTGCACGCGCCGACGCCGGTCGTGGCCTGCTGGAGCAACACCCTCAAGTCGACATTCTGGTGTGTGACGATGGCTTGCAACACTGGGCCTTAGCCCGTGACCTTGAAATCTGTGTGATGGACGCCCGTGGCGTGGGTAATGGCTGGCTTTTGCCCGCGGGGCCTTTGCGCGAGCCTTGGCCTAAAAAGGTGGATCTGCTGCTGCACACGGGTCACAATGGCTTGACTGGCGGCTTTCGGGCACAACGCGAGTTGGCCAGCTTCGCCCTTAACGCAAACGGCCAAAAAGTGCCTTTGGCCAGCTTGTCCCATTGGCCCGTGGATGCTGTGGCGGGACTGGCCCAGCCAGACGCATTTTTCGCCATGCTGCGCCAAGCAGGGCTCACGCTGAACAACTCTACCCCCTTGCCAGACCACTTCGATTACGCCAGTTGGCCGACCGGTGCTTTGCCACGCCCCTTGCTGTGCACCGAAAAAGACGCGGCCAAACTCTGGCAGCACCAGCCACAGGCGTTGGCTGTGCCCTTGGTGCTGACGCCCGAAGCCGCTTTTTGGCAGGCGCTGGACCAGCGTTTGGCCGAAAAACCCTTCCGCTGAAAGCCATCCAGCCGACAGATTGCTGGCAGCTGCTGACACTGCCGGGCAAGTCTTCCACAGTTATCATTGCCCCATGGACACCAAACTGCTTGAACTGCTGGTCTGCCCGGTCACCAAAGGACCGCTGGACTTCGCCCGCGAGACCCAGGAGCTGCTCTCGCGCAGCGCCCGCTTGGCTTACCCAGTGCGCAAGGGCATTCCCATCTTGCTCGAAAACGAAGCGCGCACCTTGAGCGACGAGGAAATTGAAAAACTGGCCGCTTTGCGTCCCCCGATCTGAAAGTCCGAGCATGCGCCTGGCCCCTCCCCACAAGGACTTCAGCGTCCTGATTCCCGCGCGCATGGCATCCAGCCGACTGCCGGACAAACCCCTGGCCGACATCGCCGGACTGCCCATGGTGGTGCGGGTGGCCCAGCGAGCCATGCTGTCAAACGCTGGCCAAGTGGTGGTGGCCGCCGATGACGAACGCATCGTAGCCACCTGCGCAGACCACGGCGTAATAGCCCTCTTGACACGCCAGGACCATGTCAGCGGCAGCGACCGCTTGGCCGAGGCTTGCCAGCTGCTGGGCCTGGGCGAAGAAGCCGTGGTGGTCAACGTGCAAGGCGACGAGCCCTTGATCGATCCCGCGCTGATTGACCAGGTGGCCCAGCTGCTCATCGAGCGGCCCGAAGCCAGCATGAGCACAGCCGCCCATGCCATCAGCCAACTGGTCGACTTCTGCAACCCGAATGTGGTCAAAGTGGTCACGGATGCCCGCCAGATGGCGCTGTACTTCAGCCGTGCACCCATTCCTTGGTGGCGCGATGGGCAAACAGCTGGCAACTCAGGCGGCGAAGCTTTCACCCAACTGCCCAGCCCGCCCCCCCTGCGACATGTCGGCATTTATGCCTACCGCGCCGGTTTTTTGGCGCAATTCCCCCTACTTCCCCCGGCCCCTATCGAGCAACTGGAGTCTCTGGAGCAACTGCGCGCCCTGTGGCACGGGCACCGCATTGCCGTGCACACCACCGACCAGGCCCCCGGCCCAGGGGTTGACACACCCGAAGATTTGCAACGTGTTCGCGCCTTGCTCGGGGCGTAAGCCTGGCTAGAGCCTCGCGTGATATTCTCAGTGCAGTTGTCTGTCACACCATGGGCCCCTTCGAGGCTTGGCAGACCCACTCCATGACAAGCGATAAGGAACTTCCATGAGACTGATTCTGTTGGGCGCACCCGGCGCAGGCAAAGGCACCCAAGCCACTTTCATTTGCCAGAAATACAACATCCCCCAAATCTCCACCGGCGACATGCTGCGCGCCGCCGTCAAGGCCGGCACCCCGCTGGGCCTGCAGGCCAAGGCCGTCATGGAGTCTGGCGGTCTGGTCAGCGATGACCTGATCATCAACCTCGTCAAAGAACGCATCACCCAGGCCGACTGCGCCAACGGCTTCCTGTTTGACGGCTTCCCCCGCACCATTCCCCAGGCCGATGCCATGAAGGCTGCAGGCGTCAAGCTCGACTACGTGCTTGAAATCGACGTGCCCTTTGACGCCATCATTGAACGCATGAGCGGTCGCCGCTCACACCCGGCCTCGGGCCGCACCTACCACGTCAAGTTCAACCCGCCCAAAGTGGCAGGCATGGACGACGTGACCGGTGAACCTTTGGTGCAGCGCGCTGACGATCAGGAAGAAACCGTCAAGAAACGTCTTCAGGTCTACAGCGACCAGACCAGACCCTTGGTGGACTACTACTCCAACTGGGCCCAGGCCGATGCAGCGTCCGCCCCCAAGTACCGCGCCATCAGCGGCACAGGCAGCGTCGAAGAGATCACCGCCCGCGCCTTTGCTGCCTTGGCCCAATAAACCACCACACGCAGCAACAGGCTGCCGCCACCCATCAAAGCCCCTTCTCAGGGGCTTTGTTGTTGGTGCACGACACACCGTGGCACCCAGCAGGCCCGTTTCCTGATGACATTCCACATCACTGCACCACAACGCTCAGACTCTCTGGCCTGCCTTGAAAGCCGCTGGACATGCCCTCGGCTGCAATGGCATCGGTCTGGCTTGTTCATCTTGAATTTCAGGCTTTTTTTCATGGCAAGCTTGCAGAACCGGGAAAACTGTTTAAAAATACAGTCACTGGATGAAACAACAGCCCCAGTCCCCACCAGGAGACCGCCATGACCGACAGCCCCAAACTCACCGCCCGGCAACAAGAAATTCTGGAATTGATTCAGAACACCATTGCCAACACTGGCGCGCCCCCTACCCGCGCCGAAATTGCCAGTGTGCTCGGTTTCAAATCGGCCAACGCGGCCGAAGAACACCTCAAGGCCTTAGCCCGCAAAGGAGCCATCGAGCTGGTCAGTGGCACCTCGCGTGGCATTCGCCTTAAAGGCAGCTCGCGCAGCAGCCCACGCGCGCCTTCTGATTTGTTCAGCCTGAGCCTGCCCGGGCTGGGCCAGCTGTGTCTGCCTTTGGTCGGTCGTGTGGCTGCGGGCTCGCCCATCCTGGCGCAAGAACACGTTGACCGCAGCTACCAGGTTGAAAGCAGCCTTTTTGCCCAGCAACCGGATTACCTGCTACGGGTGCGCGGCATGTCCATGCGCGATGCAGGAATCATGGACGGCGACTTGTTGGCCGTTAAAGCCACCAAGGAAGTGCGCAACGGCCAGATCGTGGTGGCCCGCTTGGGCGACGAAGTCACGGTCAAACGACTGCACAAAACCGCCACCTGCATCGAACTGCTGCCCGAAAACCCCGACTACCCGACCATCGTGGTCAACCCCGGCGAGCCTTTTGACATTGAAGGCCTGGCCGTGGGCCTGATCCGCAACACCTTCGTCATGTGACGTTTTCAGTCGCAGTCTCAGGTGGCGGGCGCTGTTCATCAGCCCTGAAGCGAGCGACTTCCATTCTCAATCCTGCCTGTGTCCAACCTCCATGCTTTTGAAAGGTTTCACATGGGAATCGCTCTGCTTGCTCTTTCAGGTCTCTTCAAGAACCTGCACGCCTTCACCACCGGGACCCCCGCGCAGGCTTTGCCCAAAAGGTCAGCTGTGCGGCCGCACCCGGAATGGGCCGGTCGGTCCACGCCTTGCGCCCAACTATCCCACGGCAAGACCCAAGTGGCGCAACGCCGACCCAGTCTGCGAGTCGTCCATGTCCATGAAAGCGGTCAAAGTTCGGCAGGTGCAGGACGCATGGTGATCTCAGGTCGGATGGCAGACGTCTGCGCCGAACTCGATCGCCTAGTGGCCATGGAATCACGTCACCGGCCATCCTGAAGCTTGCCCCTGGCTTGCGCTGGTACACATGAGATGGCTGAGTTCGCTGCGGCGCATGGCCTGACGCAAGCTCCGCCCTCAAAGCAGCACTTATGTGTTCCTGCCAGCGCCAAGTCGGGCACCTGACAAGGCACAATGGCGAACATGAACATTGTGATCCTTGACGACTACCAAGATGTCGTCCGCAAACTCGACTGCGCTGCCAAACTCGAGAACTATCCGGCCAAGGTCTACACCAACACGGTCAAAGGTATTGGTCAACTCTCAGTGCGCCTCAAAGACGCCGATGTGATTGTCTTGATCCGCGAACGCACCGGCCTCAACCGCGCCCTGATCGAGAAGCTGCCCCGGCTCAAAATGATCGCCCAGACTGGCCGTGTGGGCAGCAACATCGACTTGGCGGCCTGCACAGAACGCGGTGTGGCCGTGGCCGAAGGTGTGGGCTCACCCATCGCTCCCGCTGAACTGACCTGGGCGCTGGTGATGGCGGCCTCCCGCAGGTTGCCGCAATACATCAGCAGTCTCAAGCATGGGGCATGGCAGCAATCGGGCCTCAAATCCAGCTCGATGCCGGCCAACTTTGGACTGGGCACCGTGCTCAAAGGCAAGACCTTGGGCATCTGGGGCTACGGCAAAATTGGCCAACTGGTGGCGGGCTACGGCAAAGCTTTTGGCATGCATGTGCAAATCTGGGGCAGCGACGAATCGCGCGTGCGCGCGGTCAAGGATGGGCATGCTGCAGCCACCAGCCGAGAAGCTTTCTTTCAAAGCTCGGACGTGCTGAGCTTGCACCTTCGGCTGAGCGAAGCCACCACCGGCATCGTCACCAACGATGACCTGGGCCTCATGAAACCCACGTCCTTGCTGGTCAACACCTCGCGGGCCGAACTGGTCGAAACCAATGCCCTGATCGGTGCCCTCAATCGGGGTCGCCCTGGCATGGCGGCCGTCGACGTGTTCGAGTCCGAACCGATTTTGCAAGGCTCTGCCTTGCTAAGGCTGGAAAACTGCATTTGCACGCCCCACATTGGCTATGTAGAAAAAGACAGCTACGAGCTGTATTTCGGCGCGGCATTTGACAACGTCATCAACTTCATCAAGGGTACGCCCACCAACATCGTCAACCCGGGGGCACTGCAGGTAAGGCGTTGATGCCCTGCATGGCCCCAGCCCCCGCCGCAATGAAGCCATAATCTGCTCCCAGGTGTCCGGCCTCTGCAAAGGCCCTTTGCCAACTCGACCGGACTGCCCTGCCACCAGGCCTTGTGCCTTGTTTTCATACATTCAACATGACCCTTTCATTCAAACAAGTCGCCATCATCGGCGCAGGTGCCATGGGGCGCGGCATTGCCCAAATCGCCGCGCAAGCGGGCAGCCAGGTCTGGCTGTACGACACGCAACCCGAAGCCATTGCCAAAGCTCGTGACGCCGTATTCCAGCAATGGGACAAGCTGCAGGAAAAAGGCCGCCTGACTGCCGAAGCCGTCGCGGGCCACAAAAGCCGCCTGTTGGGTGCCACCCAACTGCAAGACTTGGCTGGGTGCGATTTGGTGGTCGAAGCCATCGTCGAAAAGCTCGACATCAAAAAGAGCCTGTTCGCCGATCTGGAAAAAGTGCTGCCCCCCACCGCCGTGCTGGTGACCAACACCTCCTCACTGTCCGTGACCGCCATTGCCGCCGGCTTGCAGCGCCCGGCCCAGTTTGCCGGCTACCACTTCTTCAACCCCGTGCCCCTCATGAAAGTGGTCGAGGTGATCGCGGGCCTCAAAACCGACCCCGCCGTTTGCGAGCGCCTGACAGACTATGCCCGCCAGATGGGCCACACGCCTGTTCAAGCGCAAGACACCCCCGGCTTCATCGTCAACCATGCCGGCCGTGGCTACGGCACCGAAGCTTTGCGCATCGTGAGCGAAGGTGTGGCCGATTTCGCCACCATCGACCGCATCCTGCGCGACCAGGTTGGCTTCAAGCTCGGCCCCTTCGAGCTGTTTGACCTGACGGCGCTGGATGTGTCGCACCACGTCATTGAAGCGATTTACCACCAGTACTATGAAGAACCGCGCTACCGCCCCAACGTCATCACTGCCCAAAGGCTGGCGGGTGGCGTGGTCGGCAAAAAAGTTGGAGAAGGCTTTTACAAGTACGTGGACGGCGCAGCGCAAGTGCCCGCAGAACCACCCGTGCCCGTGGTCGAGAACATTCCGCCCGTGTGGGTCTCGCCCCGCGCTACCCGCCGCATGGAGCTGCTGCAGCTGCTCAAGGATCTGGGAGCGAAAATCGAAACCGGTGCCTCGCCATCGCCCGAGGCGCTGACCATCGTGGCCCCACTGGGTTTTGACATCACCACCGTGGCCGTGGTCGAGCGCCTGGACCCGGCCCGCACCGTGGGCATCGACATGCTGTTTGTGGATGCGTCCACCAAACGCCGTGTGCTGGCCACCAACCCTGCCACCCGAGCCGACATGCGCGACGCAGCGCACGCTCTGTTTGCCCGCGACGGCAAAGCCGTCTCGGTCATCCGCGACAGCGGTGGCTTTGTCACGCAGCGCGTGGTGGCGACCATCGTCAACATCGCTTCTGACATTTGCCAGCAGCGCATTTGCAGCCCACAAGACCTGGAAACCGCCGTCACCCTGGGCCTGGCCTACCCCATGGGCCCACTGGCCATGGGCAACCGCCTGGGACCCGACAGCATTTTGGAAGTACTGTTCAACCTTCAAACCGTCTATGGCGATCCACGCTATCGCCCAAGCCCTTGGCTGCGCCGCCGTGGGGCCATTGGCCTGTCCTTGATGCACACGGAAGAATAAAGACTTTGTGGGACAGATCTTTAGCTTTGTCCCGATCTGATGACTTTGTGGGACAGATCTTTAGCTCTGTCCCCAACTGCTTAAAAAAAATGACCGCCCAATTGCTCAGCACCAGCGAAGGCCAGACCTTGATCCTGACCCTCAGCAACCCGGAGTTTCGCAACGCGCTCGGGCCGGAGATGTACGCCGCTGGGGTCGAAGCCTTGAGTGTGGCCGAGTCCAGCGCTGACGTGCGCAGTGTGGTGATCACTGGGGCCAACGGCATCTTCAGTGCAGGCGGCAATTTGCAGCGCCTGCAAAACAACCGCCAATTGCCACCCGAACACCAAGCGCAAAGCATCGAAGGGCTGCACAACTGGATCGAAGCCATCCGGACTTTTCCCAAGCCGGTGATTGCCGCCGTCGAAGGACCCGCTGCCGGTGCCGGTTTCTCGTTGGTACTGGCATGCGACATGATCGTGGCCGCCCGCAACAGCGTATTCGTCATGGCCTACAGCTCCATTGCTTTGTCGCCCGATGGCGGCGGCAGCTGGAGCCTGTCGCGTGCCGTGCCGCGCCAGCTGGCCACCGAGCTGCTGATGTGCGGTGAGCGCATCAGCGCCGAGCGCCTGCAGCAATTGGGTGTGGTCAATCGCCTCGCGGATGCAGGTCTGGCCTTGCAGCAAGCCTTGGAACTGTGCGAACAACTCAACGCCCGAGCGCCGAACGCGCTGTCCAGCATCAAAGAGCTGCTCAGTGACGCTGATGGCAGCAGCTTGAACGCGCAACTGGCGCGTGAGCGCAATGAGTTTGTCAAAAACCTGCACCACCCCAATGCCGGTATCGGCATCAGTGCGTTTTTGAACAAACAAAAACCCGAATACGAATAAAGCGACTGGTCCCCCAGGCGACAAAAACCCGAACATCAGTCACTCAAAGGACAGAGCATGGACGAACCGATTCTGACAATGGAGGAACGAGAGGCGATCAACAGTGGTCGCTGGTTCTCAAGCCTTTCACCTTCACTCCGACACGACATACTTCGATGCGCTTACGTCAAACGTCACAAGGACGGCGATATGCTCGCTGCGCGGGGAGATCCGCCCGAGCAGTGGATCGCCTGTGCCAAGGGCGCGGTGCGCGTGAGCTCGACCTCGGTGTCGGGCAAACAGATCACCTTGACCTATGTGGAGCCCGGCATCTGGTTTGGCGATGTGTCGATCTTCGACGGGGATCGCCGCACACACGACTGTTATGCACACGGCGACACGACCACATTGAACGTGGCCAAGGCCGACTTCAAGAAAATCCTGACGCAGCACGTCGAGTTCTACGATGCCATGCTGCGCTTGCATGCACGGCGCATTCGCCAGCTCTACGGCTTGGTGGAAGACCTCAACACCCTGCCCTTGCGGGCTCGGTTGGCCAAACAACTCAACCACTTGCTGCGCAGCTACGGCGTGCCCAGTTTGTCGGACGCCAAAGCGATTCGCATCAGCTTGCAACTGGCGCAGGAAGAACTGGCCCAGCTGCTGGGTGCATCGCGCCAGCGGGTCAACCAGGAACTCAAGCAGATGGAGCGCGAGCAAATCATCCGCATCGAGCCCGGTGGCCTGGTGGTTCTGGACCGCGACGCACTGCTGCTGATCGTGAACGCAGACCACTGACACGCCACAGCGCACTTCTCTCGCCGCTCCAGCGGCGGTCTCAGATTTTCGACGGGAACCCCCATGAGTGCTTTTGACCATTTCGTGGGGACCCGGCCTGTCACGGGCTCCCACGCTTTCGACATCCCGGCCTTGGAAAACTGGCTCAGCACCCGGCTGCCAGGTTTTGTTGGCCCCTTGAGCGTGGAAATGTTCAAGGGCGGGCAATCCAATCCCACCTACAAGCTCATCACCCCATCACGCCAATACGTGATGCGGGCCAAGCCCGGCCCAGTGGCCAAGTTGCTGCCATCGGCACACGCCATCGAGCGCGAATTTGCCGTCATGCAAGGCCTGCACGGCACGGGCGTCCCTGTAGCCGAAATGCATGTGCTGTGCGACGACGAATCGGTGATTGGCCGAGCCTTTTACGTCATGGAGTTCGTACAAGGCCGGGTTCTCTGGGACCAATCTCTGCCGGGCATGACGCCTGCCGAGCGCGGCGCGATTTACGACGAGATGAACCGGGTGCTGGCGGCGCTGCACAAGGTCGATGTGGCCAAGCAAGGCCTGTCGAGCTACGGTAAACCAGGCAATTACATTGAGCGCCAAATTGGCCGCTGGAGCAAGCAATACGCCGCCTCCATCACCCAACCTATTCCCGAAATGGACCAGCTGATCGAATGGCTGCCCAAAAACATCCCGGCCAGCGCCAAGGACGAATCGCTGGTCGGCATCGTGCACGGCGACTACCGCTTGGACAACCTGATGTTCCACCCCACCGAAGCCCGCGTGCTGGCGGTGCTGGACTGGGAGCTGTCCACCTTGGGCCACCCCTTGGCCGACTTCAGCTACCACTGCATGGCCTGGCACATCAGCCCCGGCACCTTCCGCGGCATTGGCGGGCTCGACCTGGCCGCATTGGGTATCCCTTCTGAGGCCGAGTACATCCGCCGTTATTGCGAACGTACCGGCTTCACCACACCCGAGGCCTTGGCCAAAGACTGGAATTTTTACCTCGCCTACAACATGTTCCGCATCGCGGCCATTTTGCAAGGCATTGCCAAGCGCGTCGAAGACGGCACCGCGTCCAGCGAACAAGCCAAAACATCGGGCGCGGGGGCTCGCCCCATGGCCGAACTGGCTTGGCGTTTTGCGCGTCAAGCCTGAAACTTTTTACAAACCGAACCACAACCCCAGGAGAGAGACCATGGATTTTGAATACACCCCCAAGGTCAAGGACATGCAGGCCCGTTTGTTGGCCTTCATGGACGAGCACATTTACCCCAACGAGGCGCGGTTCTTTGAAGAAATCGCCGAAAACCGCGCCAAAGGCAATGCTTGGGTGCCCACCAAAATCGTCGAAGAACTCAAGCCCAAAGCACGCGATGCCGGTTTGTGGAACCTGTTTTTGCCCAAGTCCACCCGCGCACCCCAAGGTCTGTCCAACCTCGAATACGCGCCGCTGTGCGAAATCATGGGCCGTGTGCCCTTTGCCGCCGAAATCTTCAACTGCTCGGCCCCTGACACCGGCAACATGGAAACGCTGGAGCGCTATGCCAGCGAAAGCCTCAAAGACACCTGGCTTGAGCCTCTGCTGCGCGGCGAAATCCGCTCGGCCTTCTTGATGACCGAGCCCGATGTGGCCTCGTCAGATGCCACCAACATCGAGTGCGACATCCGCCGCGACGGCAACGATTACGTGATCAACGGCCGCAAGTGGTGGTCGTCTGGCGCGGGTGACCCACGCTGCGCGGTCTACATCGTCATGGGCAAAACCAACCCCGACGCGGGCCGCCATGAGCAGCAGTCCATGATCGTGGTGCCTGCCAATTCGCCCGGCATCACCGTGGTGCGGGCCTTGTCGGTGTTTGGCTACGACGACGCCCCACACGGCCACATGGAAGTCGTGCTCAAGAATGTGCGTGTGCCGGCCGAGAACATCTTGCTCGGCGAAGGACGTGGCTTCGAGATCGCCCAAGGCCGCTTGGGCCCTGGCCGCATTCACCACTGCATGCGCACCATCGGTATCGCCGAACGCGCCCTGGAGTTGATGTGCAAACGCTTGAACGAGCGCGTGGCCTTTGGCCGCGAAGTGGCCCGCCAGACCGTGTGGCAAGAGCGCATTGCAGAGTCCCGCTGCATGATCGAGCAAGCCCGCTTGCTCACCCTCAAAGCCGCCTACATGATGGACACCGTGGGCAACAAGGTCGCGAAGGCCGAGATCGCGATGATCAAGATCGTGGCCCCCAACATGGCTTGCCAGATCATCGACTGGGCCATTCAGGCCCACGGCGGCGGCGGTGTGTCGCAAGACTTCCCGCTGGCCTATGCCTACGCCCACCAGCGCACCCTGCGCCTGGCCGACGGCCCGGACGAGGTGCACCGCAACTCGCTGGCCAAGCTCGAGTTGGCCAAGCAATTGGCTTTGCCCGGTGATTTGGGCATGCCCATCACACGGGGCAGCTGACCGCTTTGGCGGCAACCCCGGCAGCGCCATCAGGGCCGCTGCTGGGTGCTCAGCCCCCTTTGCTTGGCTTGGCCTGAACTGGCTTCAGTGCACCGAGCCCGCAGGCAAATCAGGCGGCAAACCGGTGAACAGGCCAGCGGCATCCACCGGGTCAAAACGGTATTGCGCACCGCAAAAGTCGCAACCCACTTCCACCTGACCTTGTTCCGCGATGATGCCCTCCACCTCTTCGGTGCCGAGGCTGCGGATCATGTTGCCCACGCGCTCACGGTTGCAGCGGCACGCAAAACGCGGGCCGGTCTCGCCCATCAAGGGCTCAAACCGGGCCAAGGGTTCTTCCCAGTACAGGCGGTGCAAAATGGTTTCGGCATCCAATTCCAGCAGCTCTTCGCGCTTGAGGCTTTTGGTCAAAATCGAAATGCGGCTGAAGTCTTCGCTTTGACCCAGCACCGACTCGCGCATCAGTGAATCGGTTTTACCGGCCAGATTGCCCTCGCCTTCAATGGGCAGGCGCTGGATCAGCAAACCTGCAGCCACCTTGTCGTCGGCCGCCAGCACCAGCACCGTGTCAAGTTGCTCAGACTGCAGCATGTAGTGCTCCAGCACCTCGCTGATGTTTTCCAGCTTTTCGCCCCGGTCGCCAAACAGCGGCACCACGCCTTGGTAAGGCTGCTGGCCGGGCAAGCGGTCTTGGGGGTCCAGGGTGATGGCGCAACGCCCTTCATTGTTCACGTTGACCATCTGGCTCAGGCTGGCGTTGCCGGCCACCTCGCCCACCTGTGTGCAGGTGGCCCGCAGGCTCAGATCAGGCTGCACCTCGACCACACCCAACTTAACCGGGCCGTCGCCAAATATCTGCAGCACCAACGCGCCATTGAACTTGATGTTGCCCTGCATCAAGACGCCCGCAGCGGCCATCTCGCCCAGCAACTGGCGCACAGGTGCCGGGTAAGCGCCCGTCTCGGAGTTGGCGGCGCGACGCGCCAGGATGTCTTGCCAAGCATCGGTCAGGCGCACCAGCATGCCGCGCACTGGCAGGCCTTCGAAAATGAATTTATGGAGTTCGGACAAAGTGCAATCAACAGCCCCACGGGGCCGATCCTCAAAAGTTAAAAAGCGTTGGCTGCAGCTGAAAAATCAGCTGATTTTTTTCAGGCCCGCCTTGAATCGGCGGGCGTTCTCGACGTAATGCTTGGCGCTTTGGCGCAGGCCTTCGATTTGCTCGGGGCTGAGTTCGCGAACCACCTTGGCAGGCGTGCCCATGATCATCGAGCCATCGGGAAATTCCTTGCCCTCGGTCACCAGCGAACCAGCACCCACCAAACAGTTCTTACCAATCTTGGCACCGTTGAGCACCACCGCGCCAATGCCGATCAGCGACTCGTCGCCAATGGTGCAGCCGTGCAGCATGACCATGTGGCCCACGGTGACGTGTTTGCCAACCTTGATCGGTTTGCCGTGGTCGGCGTGCATGACGCTGCCGTCCTGGATGTTGCTGCCCTCGCCGATCTCGATCGTCTCGGTGTCGCCACGCACCGTCACGCCAAACCAGATGCTGGCATCGGCCGCGATTTTGACCGCGCCCATGACCTGCGCGTTGTCGGCCACCCAGGCGGTGTCGGCCACGTCGGGGGTTTGATCATCCAGTTGGTAAATGGCCATGGCGGTCTCCTGTCGGTTGGGTTTTCTTGAAAACCTACAATTGTAGGGATGCCCACCGCCTGCCGTGGGCGCTGCCAGCGATCACCATGCACACCCTGCGCTCCGCCGCCCTGATTCCTTGGGCTCAAACCGACCCGAACCTGAAGGCCCAGGCCACATTGGCACTGGACCTGAGCCTGCCCGTGGGACCGGGCGACAGCCTGAGTGCCCCCTCTGCAGGCCCTGGCCGCGCTGCCCGCCCGCTGCTGGTGCCGCACACCCAACTCAAAGCCAAGTCCATGGCCACGCCAGAAGGCCGGGCCATGCTGGTGCACTCGATCGCGCACATCGAGCTCAACGCCATCGACCTGGCACTTGACGTGGTCTGGCGCTTTGCGGGCATGCCCGAGGCCTTCTACACCGACTGGGTGCGCATTGCCCAGGAAGAGGCCAAGCACTTCAGCCTGCTGCGCGAGCATTTGGTCAGCCTAGGGTTTGACTACGGCGACTTTCCCGCCCACAACACCTTGTGGGACATGGCCGAGCGCACCCAGGGCGACATCCTGGCCCGCATCGGCATCGTGCCGCGCACCATGGAAGCGCGGGGCCTGGACGCCTCACCGGGCGTCAAAAACAAACTGGTCAGTGTGGGCGACCACCGGGCGGGTGAGATCCTCGACATCATTTTGGAAGACGAAATCGGCCATGTGGCTGCAGGCAACCGCTGGTACCGCCATGTGTGCGAACAACGCGGCTTGGACCCTGTGCGCACCTATGCCGAATTGATCGCGCAATACGACGCCCCCAAACTGCGGCCACCCTTCAATATGGCGGCGCGGCGGCTGGCGGGTTTTGAAGAGGCGGAGTTGGCCGCTCTGAGCTAACCCCGAGGGTGGTGCTGGGCGTGCAGTGTCTTGAGCCGCTCACGCGCCACATGGGTGTAGATGGTGGTGGTGGAGATGTCGGCGTGGCCCAGCAGCATCTGCACCGCCCGAAGATCGGCCCCGTGGTTGAGCAAATGCGTGGCAAAGGCGTGGCGCAAGGTGTGCGGTGACAAAGGCGCCGTGATGCCAGCGTCGATGGCGTAACGTTTGACCAGGTTCCAGAACATGACACGCGTCATGCCGGTGCCCGGCTTGGAGCCACTGGTGGTCACAAACAGGTCTTCGGTCTGGCGATGTCCCAGCATGGCCGGTCGGGCTTGGCCCATGTAGCGCTGCAGCCAATCACGCGCCTCTTCGCCAAAAGGCACCAGCCGCTCCTTGCTACCCTTACCCATGATGCGCAAAACGCCTTCGTTGAGTGAGACGTGCAAAGTTTTGAGGCTGACCAACTCGCTCACGCGCAGCCCGCTCGCGTACATCAGCTCCAGCATAGAGCGGTCGCGCAGGCCCAAATGCGTGGCCGCATCCGGCGCACGCAACAAAGCGTCCACTTGCGCCTCGCCCAAAGTTTTGGGCACACGCAGGGCCTGTTTGGCGGCCAGCATGCGCAAAGTGGGGTCAGCCTGAATCAGGCCCTCGCGCAACGCCCATCTGAAAAAGCGCTTGAACACCGTGAGCCTTCGGTTGGCCGACGTGGCCTTGGTCTGGCCATGGCGCTCAGCAAAGTAAGACTGCAGGTGATGGTCTTGGGTCGCCTCCAGCGCCAACCTGTGGGCTAAAAACAGCCAGGTGGCGTAGAGGGACAAATCCAGACGGTAAGCCGCCAAGGTGTTGGCGGCCAGTCCGTCCTCCAGCCAGAGGGCCTCGGCAAATCGGTCGATGGCGTTCTGGCTGGCCTCGTGCATGGACTGGGATCAGTCCAGCTTGAGTTTTTGCTGGTCCACGACTTTTTTGTAGACCTCAAATTCAGCCTTGATCTGGGCCGTGAACTCTTCAGGCGTGTTGGCCACCACCAAAGAGCCGGTGTCGTTGATGCGCTTGGTCA
>JBIKHW010000233.1:0-5594 GCA_044361935.1 Limnohabitans sp.
CGCAGCGCAAGCCAGCGGGGCGCGAATTGTGTTCTCCTGCGGTTTTGACTCCATTCCCTTTGATCTGGGGGTGTTGATGCTGCAAGGCGAGATGCAACAGCGTTTTGGCTCGCCCGCTTCCCGTGTGCGGGGCCGTGTGCGCAAGATGAAAGGTACCTTTTCGGGCGGCACTGCGGCCAGCTTCAAGGCCACCATGGCGGCAGCTGCCAGCCAGCCCGGTGTGCTGGACTTGCTGAAAAATCCTTTCTCTTTAACACCTGGATTTACCGGCCCCAAGCAACCGACCGCGCACAAGCCCATGATCGATGAGGTGCTGGAAGTGTGGGTGGCCCCCTTTGTGATGGCGACCATCAATACCCGCAATGTGCACCGGTCCAACTTTTTACTCAATCAAGCCTGGGGGGCAGACTTCGTTTACGACGAAATGGTCATCACAGGCCCTGGCGACAAAGGCCAAGCCGTGGCCGAGGCGATTGCTGCGGATAAAAGCATGAGCGGTGCCGATGTTCTGCAACCAGGCGAAGGCCCTTCGCGGGCGGAGCGCGATGCCGGCTCTTACGACGTTTTGTTCATTGGCCACAACCCTGCCGGTCAAACCTGCCGCGTGAGTGTGCAAGGCGACCGCGACCCCGGCTACGGCAGCACCTCCAAAATGATCAGCGAAGCGGCCATCTGCTTGCTCCAAGACGCCACCCAAACACCCGGCGGCATCTGGACCCCAGCTTCCAGCATGGGCCAAAAGTTGATCGATCGTTTGCAGGCCCATGCAGGCCTGAGCTTTCGCGTGGAATAAGGAGCTCCCATGCACAAAGTCTGTCTGGTCATTGGTGCAGGTGATGCCACGGGTGGTGCGGTGGCCAGGCGTTTTGCGCGCGAGGGCTACACCGTCTGCGCCACCCGCCGCACACTGGAAAAATTAGAGCCCTTGTTGGCGCAGATACGACAAGACGGGGGTGTGGCCCATGGCTTCGGGTCCGATGCGCGCAATGAGGACGATGTGATTGCCTTGGTCGAACACATCGAAGCCAGCATCGGTCCGATCGAGGTGATGGTTTTCAACATCGGTGCCAACTCGCCCAACAGCATCTTGACCGAGACCGCGCGGCGCTACACAAAAATGTGGGAGATGGCCTGTTTGGCGGGTTTTCTCACCGGTCGTGAAGTGGCCAAGCGCATGGTCAGTCGAGAAGAAGTGGCTGTGAGCGGCAAGGCCCACAAAGGCACGATCATCTTCACGGGCGCATCCGCATCGCTGCGAGGCAGTGCGCACTTTGCAGGCTTTTCGGGTGGCAAGATGGCTTTGCGCTCTCTGGCACAAAGCATGGCCCGTGAACTCGGACCTATGGGCATTCATGTGGCGCACACCATCATCGATGGGGCGATCGACACCGAGTTCATCCGCACGCAATTTCCAGAGCGCTACGCACTCAAGGACGAGGGCGGCATTTTGAACCCCGACCACATTGCCGATGCCTACTGGATGCTCCACCAGCAACCACGCGACGCCTGGACGCATGAGCTTGATTTGCGCCCCTATATGGAAAAGTTTTGACACGCAGGAGACACCCATGAAAACCTTTGACTTTTACTTTGACTTTGGCAGCTTGGCCTCCTACTTGGCCCACACCCAGTTGCCCAAAATGTGCACCGAAACAGGGGCCTCAGCCAACTTGATGCCCATGCTGCTGGGCGGGGTGTTTCAGGCCACGGGCAATGCCTCGCCCATGACCGTGCCCGCCAAGGGCAGGTATGTCTTTGTGGACTTCAAGCGCTTTGCCGATGGGTATGGCGTGCCCTTGAACACGAACCCCCACTTCCCGATCATCACGACCACGCTGATGAGGATGGTGACCGCATTGCAAATGAACAACGACCCGCGCATGCAGAATTTCATGGATGTGGTGTACCAAGCGATTTGGGTGGACTCACTCAATTTGAATGACCCGGCCACCGTCGGACAGATGTTGACCGCCGCTGGATTTGACGCGGCAGCCTTGCTGGCCATGGCAAATGACCAGGCCACCAAAGACCAACTCAAAGCCGTGACGATGAAGGCCGTGGAGCGCGGCGTTTTTGGGGCCCCTAGCTTTTTTGTGGGCGAAGAAATGTTCTGGGGCCAAGACCGGATCGAGCAAGTCAAGGCTGCACTGAAGGCTTGAGTCGTTTATCAAGGGTCTCAGGTGCGCCGCCCTGAATTTGACACGGGCCATGCGCCGCGTGTGGCACGGAGGGCTCACGCCACCAGACTTTGCATGAGAAAGCCGCATGATGGCCTTGCCCGAAGTCGCCACATCGCGCAGAGGTAAAGCCGTGGGCGAAGCTGCTGCATTTCTGGGACTTCTGCGGTAGAAAAAACAATCAAAAGTAGATGACCGGATAAAACTCGAACTCTTACGATTCCTTTTATAGCAAAGCTGAGCGCAAAGAAAATTGATGCTCGGGTACGCAAAAATTCAGTCTTGGTCAATGACCGCTCTGCAAGCCATAAGTTACTTGAAAGTCAAAGTAAAGGGCATTGACGCGGTCTGAAACGATGAAACACAACAAAAAGCCTACTCAATGCAAACGGCGATGTAGGTCAGCACAAAAACGCCATTGGGTGGAATTTTTCGCCAGTAGCCCATGTCTTTGACTTCAGCAACTTTTCCCCCAGTCAGTTTCGGGCCAGCGTAGCTTGTCATCTGACCCAATCGGTGCATTTTGTAGGTGCAGTCGTATTCGTTCAGGTAGCGTCTGGACCGCACACCTTCGGGGTCCGGTGTTTTGAGGTCCTGCATTTCCCAGACGCGGCGGATTCTGTCTTCACGCTCGATGGCGCTGCGATCCACGTAGAGCGTCAGGTCTTGGGTTTCGCCAATGCGGGTCCAGGCCTGTGCAGTCAGTGGGCTCAGGCAGCCCGCCAAGATTGCACAGCACAGGCTCCACCTCAGAACAGCACGCATTGAAAGTGCTCGCATCGTCATGTTTGCTCTCAAAAATAAGTTCCCGCAAGGGTGATGGCTTGACCGCCCGTGCCCAGTTTGAAGCGAGAAATGCCGGGCAAATCGCGGGTGTTGACCCCGCCCAGATCGAGCACCTCGATGCCCTGTTCCTGCAAGTAAGCCATGGCCTGCCAAAGCAATGCGTTGTGGGCATTGAGATGCCGACCCTCTTCGTCAGCCCAGCCCGTATGGTAACTGGCCACTCGGCCATGAATCAGAAAGAGCATGCCGCCCACCATGTTCTTGCCCAGATCGGCATAGGCCACCACAAAGGCCAGACGGGGGTCAAGCGAAGAGTCGATGTAGGCATGTACAAAATCGGTGGGCAGTCCATGGAATTTTTTCGCTTCGCGCTGGGCGAGTTCCTGACCCAGCAGCCAATCACAGCGCTTACGGCTGGGTTGCACATGGATGCGCAACTTCGCATTGGCCAACACTTTGTTCAAGCGGTTGCGCCACTTGCCCTCGAGCTGGGCTTTCAGTGTGGGCAGCGGACGGGTCAAATCGAGCAGCACTGTAGAGTAACCGGTCATCACCCGTGACATGCCTCGGGTTTCAACCGGTTCGAGTTGTTCGCCCGTGCGGTCGGGGGAAAACAAGATGACTTTCAAGCGGGGCAGTGGGATAGATTGGCGCAAGCGCTTGTAAATGTCAGCTCGTTCAGTGGGCCTGAGATCGGGGTGGAAAATCGGGCCCCGCATGCAAGAGGCCAAAGAGATATAGCCAAGCACCCGTTTGCAGATGAATTGGGCAATGGCCACCAGTTGGCCTTCTTGCCAGACCATGGCCCGCGACATGTTCACACCCAATGAGGTCAAGGCTTCGCCGTAAGCCCATGCCTGCTGCAAAGCACCTCTCTGGGTCGAATGAAACTCTTCCCAATCGGCTTGTGACAGTTGCTCCCATTTCAGATCCATATTGTCATAATAGATAAATTTTTCAAATTCAACTCAAGAAAACGCATTTGAGTCCGATTTATACAGGTGTAATTGAAAAAAATGAGCTCGCCATCACCCACAGAACATGCCGTCTTGGGGCATGACATTCCTAAAGCACGCTTGACGATTTCGGGATGGGCTTGGGGAGCGCTTTATTTGGGTCTGCCTGTCATTTTGCTGGGCAATTTGATTGACTTCTTTTTTCAATGGGCGCTGGGTTGGTGCATCGGTATTTGGTGCATTGTCTAGATTTAAAGGGCCACCATGTTTTTCTTTGTCGGTTTAGCGGTTGTTTTTGGTGCTGTTTTTGGCGGTTACGTCATTGCTGGCGGAAAAATGGCCCCCATCCTCAAAGCTGCACCTTTCGAACTCCTCATCATCGGTGGTGCCGCCATTGGCGCCTCTTTGGTGGCCAACAGCTTTCCAGTCTTCAAAGCCGCAATGGCTGGTATTGGACAGTGCATCAAGGGCCCCAAGTGGCATCAGGCGGATTATTTGGCCCTGATGCTTTTGATTGGAAAACTGCAAAATGTGATGAAAAAAGAGGGTGTTGTGGCATTGGAGGCGCATGTCGAGAACCCAGACTCCAGCCCGATTTTTGGCGAGTTTCCAAAATTGACCAAAGATAAGTCGATCGTTCAGATGATTTGCGACCCCCTGCGTTTGATGGTGATCTCTCAGGGCAAGCTGGACGCTGATGCCTTGGATGATTTGATGAAAAAGGCCATCAAGGTACACCACCATGAAGCTTTGTTGGCGCCCGGTGCACTGGCCAATATTGCAGGTGGTTTGCCCGCGCTGGGCATCGTGGCTTGCGTGTTGGGTGTGGTCAAGACCATGGGTGCGATTGACCAGCCACCGCCTGTACTCGGTGCGCTGATTGGTGCCGCTTTGGTGGGTACATTGTTGGGCGTCTTTTTGGCCTACGGCATGTTTGAGCCCTTTGCAGGGCGGTTGACTCAAATCATCAACGAAGACGCTCAGGTGTACGACGTGATTCGAGAGATGATTGTGGCCAACCTCAAAGGACATCCACAACCCCTGGTGATCGAATCAGCCCGTGCCTGCATATCTCACCACTGCCAACCGAGCTTCTCCGAAGTCTTTGACGGCATGCGAGGCTCCTGATGGCCGAGGCAGGCAAAGCCGCTCCTGCAGCGACTGACGCGGCCGCAGAAGCCGCAGCAGCGGAGGCGGCCGCGGAGGCGATGCGCCCGATCATTCGCAAAATCATTGTCGAGGATGGTCATGCAGGTGCTCATGGCGGTGCCTGGAAAATCGCCTTGGCCGACATGATGACGGCGATGATGGCTTTCTTTTTGTTGATGTGGCTTTTGGGTGCCACCAACGAAGACAAGCGAAAAAGCGTGGCCGACTATTTCAGGCCGACCTCCCACAGCCAGATCGTGTTTGGCGAATTGGCTGGCTCTAATGGCTTATTCGGTGGCAAGTCCATCATCGACCCAGAAGGTTTCCCTTTCACCGCCAAGCAAACGGCGATGCTCGAGCGCTTGACACCCATGGCCCAAGGTGGCCCAAGCGAAAGCTTTGGCTCGTCCCAAGAAGAAAACAACAAAGACGGACCTACCGATCAGGACCCTGGCAAAGCCACGGGTTCTGGCTCACCTGGCGAGGGCGGCAGTGGCTCGCCTGGCCAGAAGCAGGACAAGGAAAA
>JBIKHW010000234.1:0-5587 GCA_044361935.1 Limnohabitans sp.
AAGCGGGTGTACATGCGCAGCAAGTCCCCTGCAAACAGGGCCGACTCGTCACCCCCGGTGCCAGCGCGGATTTCCACAAAGGCGGGGCGAGCGTCGTCGGGGTCTTTGGGTAGCAGCATGCGTTGTAGCTCAGCCTCCAGACTTTGCAGCTCGGCGCTGGCGCTGGCCGCTTCTTCTTCGGCCATCTCGCGCATGTCCTCGTCGGCCAGCAGGGCTTGGGCACTGGCCAGGTCGGCAGTGCGCTGCTGAAAGCGTGCAAAACGCGAGGCCACAGCGCTGACCTCGGCATGTTCGCGCGAGAGCTTCAGGAACTGCGTCATGTCGGCCATGATGTCCTCGCGGGACAGCAAAAAGTCCAGCTCGGTCAAGCGCAGGGCATAGCGTTCGAGTTGTTGAATGAGGAAGGGTTTCATGCGGGCGGGAACGGTTGGGAGCTTGGGTCGCGGCGCGGGCGCTGTGACAGTGAACAGTCGGTACGCTGCTTGCCCAGAGGATGTGTCGGCGTTGAAGCCCCGACCTGCTCAGTCGGCCGCTAACGCTCTTTGCGCAGGAAAACGCGCTGCACCGTCTGCATGGTCTGCTCGCGGTGCTCTGGATCTGCCCCGCGCAGCTCGGCCAGGGCGCCGTGCAGCATCTTCTGGGTCAGACCCTTGGACAGGGCTTCCATCACGGCAATGGGGTCGTCGCCCCGGGCCAGCAGCTTGCGGGCGCGGGCCAGTTCGGCTTCGCGCCAGGCGTCGGCCTGGTTTTGCAGTTGCTGGATCAGGGGAACGGTGCCGCGCTGGCCCATCCAGTGCATGAAGCTTTGCACACCAGCATCGATGATGACTTCGGCTTCGGCCACGGCCGCTTGGCGGTGGGCCTGGCCGGATTGCACCACGCTGGCCAGGTCGTCCACTGTGTAGAGGTAGACGTCTTCCAGCGACTTGACTTCAGGTTCGATGTCACGTGGCACCGCCAGATCGACCATGAACATGGGGCGGTGTTTGCGTTTTTTCAGAGCCCGCTCGACCGCGCCCAGGCCAATCAGGGGCAAGGTGCTGGCGGTGCAGCTGATCACGGCGTCGAATTCATGCAGGCGCTCGGGCAGGTCGGCCAGGGGCATGACATCGGCCCCAAAGCGGTGGGCCAGCAATTCGGCACGGTCCAGGCTGCGGTTCGCGATCACCATGCTTTTGGGCTGTTTGGCTGCAAAGTGGGTAGCCACCAACTCGTTCATTTCACCCGCACCCACAAACAGGATGCGGATATCTTTGATGTCTTCGAACAATTGGCTGGCCAAGCGCACCGAGGCGGCGGCCATGCTGATGGAGTGGGCCCCGATTTCAGTGGAGCTGCGCACTTCTTTGGCCACGGCAAAGCTGCGCTGGAAAAGTTGGTTCAGGGTGCTGCCCAAAGCCCCCGCCTGTTCGGCGGCGCGCACGGCGTCTTTGAGTTGGCCCAGAATTTGGGCCTCGCCCAGCACCATAGAGTCGAGGCCGCTGGCGACGCGAAACGCATGGCGAGCGGCTTCGTTGCCTTCGAGCAAATAGGTGTGGGCGTGCAACTCGGACGCGCTCACGCCGCCGGTTTGGGCCAGCCAGCGCAGGGTGTCATTGGTGGCTGCCTGGTCGGCGGCGCAATAAATCTCGGTGCGGTTGCAGGTCGAAAGAATAGCCGCTTCGGGCTCTTGCGAGATGCGTTGGTACAGATCTTGGCGCAGGCCCTGCAGGGTGGGGACCAGTTTGTCCACGGCGAACGCAAACCGACCGCGCAGATCCAGCGGTGCAGTGGTGTGGTTCAAACCCAGGGTCCATACAGCCATGAGGGCCATTATAGGCATGAACTGTCAACTTTGCTTGACACAATTTTGGGATTTGAAGATTGACGAGACTTTCGAGGCACAATGCATCAGCTTTGGACTGCCACATAGGCAGGACCCACTGGAAAAATCGAGGGCTCATGACTTTTGGCTTGTTGATGCTGCACCTTTTGGGTTTTGTGTTGCCCGCCTTGGCCATGGCCCTTTTCATGCCATGGGCCGGTCGCTGGGTCATGGGGGCGCGCGCAAGGCCGATGCTTCACCGCATGGTTGTTCATGCTTTGATCGGTGTGCTGGTGCTGTTGGCCGGTTTGTGGCTACACGGTCAGGACGGGAAAATGAGCACCTACATCGCCTTGGTGTTGGTGGCGGCCACCCTGGAATGGCTGATGCACCGCGGGTGGGCCAGAAACTAAAAGGTGGCACCATTGGGGCCATATGTCTTAGAAATCCATCATGGAGATGAAGATGAGTGAAGTCAAACGCCGTGCTTGGCTGGTTTTAAGTGGCCTGGGTTTGGCCCTGACCCTGGGCAGTGCCTGGGCCTTCCCGACTAAACCGATCCGGGTGGTGATGGGTTTTCCGGCAGGCGGGCCGCTGGACCAGCACGCCCGGTTGCTGACCGACCGGCTGCAGGCACAACTTGGACAGCCCATCCTCATCGATTACAAAGCCGGTGCAGGCGGTACCGTGGGCGCGCAAGAAGTGATGCGCGCTGCCCCCGATGGCCACACCCTCATGCTGGCCAACACCGGGGTCATGGTCATCAACCCGGCGCTCTACACCAAGCTGCCCTACAGCACCTTGCGTGACTTTGTGCCGGTGGCCCGTACAGCCATGCAGCCACTGGCCCTGATGGTCAACCCCAAAGTGCCGGTCAATACCCTGCAGGAGTTTGTGGCCTATGCCAAAGAGCGGCCCGGCCAGATCAATTACGGCTCGGCGGGCAACGGCGGCAGCAGTCACTTGGTGCCCGAGATGTTCAAGTCGGCCACAGGGCTGTTCATGGTGCATATCCCCTACAGGGGCAGTGCGCCCGCCTTCACTGACCTCATGGCGGGACAAGTGCAATTCATGGCAGAAAGCATTCCGCAAGCAGCCCAGTACCACAAGCAGGGCAAGGTGCGGGCGCTGGCGGTGACCAGCCGAGAGCGAAACCCGGCCTTACCCGACATCCCCACCGTGATGGAAACCGGCATCAAGAACTTCGAGGTCGTGGGGTTTTATGGATTTTTGGCCCCAGCTGGCACACCCAAAGACGTGGTGAATAAGCTCAGTGACGCTTTTAAGGCTGTGATGAATCAACCCGATATCCGCCAGCGCATGGTGGCACAGGGGGCTGATCCTGCGTTTTTAGGAGCCGATGAGTTTGCCAAATTCCTGACCACCGAAATGCCACGGTGGGCCACAGTGGTTCAAAAATCGGGCGCGAAGCTCGATTGAAGCCAACAGCCTCAGGATGAATTCCGTGCGGTACGCGAAGAGTCCGACAGCTTCACGTCCTCAAACGGGACTGAACAGATCCACCCGGTCAGTGATGATGCCGTCGGTGCCCAAGTCCAGCAGGTGCTGTGCGGCCCAGTCGTCGTTGACGGTGTAGCTCAAGCAGCGCATTCCTGCGTTGTGGACGCGGGCCACGGTGGCTACATCCCACAGGGCGTAGTTGGCGACCACGGCCACGCATTCGAGTTCTTGGGCTTTTTCAAAGCATCCAGACCACAGCGTGTCGACCAACAGACCGCGAGGCAGCTCGGGTGCCGCTGCTTTTGCAGCTGACAGCGCATCGGGTTTGAATGACGTCAACAGTGGCGGGACTACCGCGCCTTGCCACACTCGAGCGGCCAGGCGGGCAACGGCCTCACCTGTGGCCGCTTCAGTGCCTGGCGTGGGCTTGATCTCGATGTTCAGAAGGTGGCCGTTGGCTTGGCAAAACCGCGCCAAGGCTTCGAGCGTGGGCAGTGCCTCGCCCGCGTAGGTGCGTGAATGCCAACTGCCCGCGTCCAGCTGTGACAGGGTATGCCAGGGCAGGTCACCGCCGATGCCTTGGCCGTTGGTGGTGCGCTCCAGCGTGGCGTCGTGCATCAAGAACACCACCCCATCGGCGCTGAGCTTGGCGTCGCACTCAAACATGCGGTACCCGTGCGCGGCACCTAGGCGAAAGGCGGCTAGGGTGTTTTCCGGGGCGAGTTTGCCCGCGCCCCGGTGCGCAATCCAGAGCGGATAGGGCCAAGCAGGGAGGGCACTTGAGGCTGTGGGGTTCATGCGGTGGTGATGCGTTGACCCGTTTTGGCGTCAAACCAGTGCAGTTTGTCCGCGCGGGGGGTGATGCAAAAGGACTCGCCAGCTGAAGGAGCGGGCAGCGATGCGTCCAGACGCAGCGTGAGGTTTTCTGCGCCCAAACGGGCGTGCACCAGCCGCTCAGCGCCGAGCAGCTCGACGGTTTCCACCTGCAAAGGCCAACCGGTGGGTGTGATGTCCATGTGCTCAGGGCGAATGCCCAGGATGCGGCCTGCTGGGGTATTCGGTGCTTGTTGGAGCAAGTTCATCGGGGGCGAGCCAATGAAGCTGGCCACAAAGGTGCTGGCCGGGCGGTTGTAGACCTCTTCGGGCGTGCCGAACTGCTCCATGTGGCCACCGTTCATCACGATCATGCGCTGGGCCAGGGTCATGGCTTCGACCTGGTCGTGTGTGACAAACAGGCTGGTGATGCCGAGTTCGCGGTGGAGCTTTTGAATTTCCAGCCGCGTTTGGGCACGCAGTTTGGCGTCCAGATTCGACAGCGGCTCGTCAAACAAAAACACCTGGGGCTGGCGCACGATGGCGCGGCCCATGGCCACGCGCTGGCGCTGGCCGCCTGAGAGTTCGCGGGGTTTGCGCTGCAGCAGGTGGGATAGTTCCAGAATGCCTGCGGCCTTGTCCACCCGGGCCTTGATTTCATTGACTGGCACTTTGGCGATTTTCAGGCCATAAGCCATGTTGTCGAACACGCTCATGTGCGGGTACAGCGCATAGTTCTGGAACACCATGGCGATGTCGCGCTCGGCCGGTTCCAGGTCGTTCACCACACGATCGCCGATCGAGATCGTGCCGCCCGAGATGTCTTCGAGGCCCGCCACCATGCGCAGCAAGGTGGATTTGCCGCAGCCCGAAGGCCCGACGATGACCACGAATTCACCGTGTGCGATCTGTGCACTCAGGTCGTGGATGACGGTGTTGGCTTTGTCGCCCGCGCCGTAGGTTTTGAGGATGTGAGAAAGGGTGATGGAAGCCATGTGAAGGTATTTATTTTTCGGTATCGACCAGGCCCTTGACGAACCATTTTTGCATCAGGATCACGACCAGCGCCGGGGGCAGCATGGCCAAAATCGCGGTGGCCATGACCACGTTCCATTCGGTGTAAGCCTCGCCAGCAATCAGGCGCTTGATGCCCATGACCACCGGGTACATGTCTTCGTTGGTGGTCACCAAGAGTGGCCACAGGTATTGGTTCCAGCCGTAGATGAACTGGATCACGAACAGCGCTGCGATCGAGGTGCGTGTCAGCGGCAGCAAGATGTCGATGAAAAAGCGCATTGGACCCGCGCCGTCCATCCGGGCGGCTTCGACCAGCTCGTCCGGCACCGTCAAGAAGAACTGCCGGAACAAAAACGTGGCCGTGGCAGAGGCGATCAGCGGCACCGTCAGGCCCGCATAGCTGTTGAGCATGCCCAGGTTGGAGACCACTTCGTAGGTCGGGCCGATGCGCACCTCCACTGGCAGCATCAGGGTGACAAAAATCATCCAGAA
>JBIKHW010000235.1:0-5585 GCA_044361935.1 Limnohabitans sp.
ACACATGTTTCATGAATGCTTCAACTTGATCAGGCCGGATCATTAGGCAAGCGCCTTGAGCAAAGCTTGGCCCATGCGAATCTGCACACCGGGCGCAATGCCCTCAGCCAAGGCCAAGCCCTTCGGTACAAACACCAAAATGGTTGAGCCATGCTCGAACCAGCCCATTTCCTGGCCCTTGAGATAACCCGCATCACAGGGCATTTCGTTTGGGCCTTGGTAGCGCAAATTCAGCAAGACATCGACGGCGTGAAAACGCATGCTGGCCACCAACACTGCTGCCACAGGCACGATCAAAAAGGGCACACCCTCTTGTGTTTGCATGTGCAACACCGCCCGTTCGTTTTTACAAAACAGCTCTTGTACGCGCTTTAAAGCCACCGGGTTCACATTCCAAGTGTCACCCGAGATGTAGGTCACATGCTGCAGCTGCACATCGTGCGGCGCGTGAAAGCGGTGGTACATGCTGCTGGTCAGACGCAAGGTGATGTAGGTTCCCCCTTCCAGCGCGGCAGGCCAATGCTGGCAGCAATCTGAGGTGCCCAGCAAGGTCTGCAGCTGGTAAGGAAAACCTTTGGCCTGAAACACCTGGCCCTGCGTGATGGTGCCGCAGGCCCCCACGATGGCGTCACAAGGCGATGTCATGAACGCAGGGTCCGGGTTGACGACCCGTGCACCGGGCACCAATTCGCGCGTGAAACAAGCGTGCAAGCTGTCAAATTTTTTGAGCTTGGCATCGCTCAAATCCAGATCGCTGAACCAGCCCCAAACCGCCATCGATGACTTCACGACCCAGGGGTGTTTGATTTGACTCCACCAACCCATGAAGCGGGTCAGGGTAATGCGCGGGATGCGGTTGGTGAGCAAGAAATTCAGGTCTTCTTGCAGCATCCACTTTTGGAAATGTTGGCGAATCTTCATCATGTTGTCACTCAATTTGAATAAAAAGAAATTTTGTTGTTACAAGGAAATTGCAGTGAACCCCACTTGGATCAGTTTGGGCGTCCTGGCCGCTTTGGCCCCGAGCCTGCATCGGCGCATTCAACTCTCGCGTGCCAAACACCGCTCTTTGGCAGGCCACTCGCGCATGGCCAAGCGACTGGCACGCTGGCTGCCGGGTTACAGCTTCGACGAGGCTGAGTTTTTTGGCTGTGATGGCGCTCCGAGCGACATTCAGGCGCAACGCCGTGCGGCATTTTTCACTTTGGCCAACACGCTGCAAACGCGGCACCGCTTGAGCATCGAGGCCACGGCTGCTGCACGCGAGAACATCTCGGACATGCAATTTGTCTCGGCCTACCGCGTGCCTTTTCAGTTCAGCCCGGTGGTGCGCGAGCACCTGAAAGTCGGCTCGTTCTGGCAGTCGGCCCAGGGCGTGCACGTCACCGACCTTGACGGCCAAGAGTTTTACGACCTCACCGGCTCTTATGGCGTGAACGTGTTCGGTGCCGATTTTTACAAACGCACCATGGCCGAGGGCATGGCCCGCACGCAAGCGCTGGGGCCAGTTCTGGGCTCTTACCACCCCGTGGTGGCGGGCAACGCCGAGCGCCTCAAAGCCATTTCTGGATTGGACGAGGTGTCGTTCCATATGTCGGGCACCGAAGCCGTGATGCAAGCCGTGCGCCTGGCCCGATACCACACGCGCCGCAAAAACATCGTGCGTTTTTGCGGGGCCTACCACGGCTGGTGGGAGGACGTGCAGCCCGGCCCGGGCAACCCGATGCCCCCGCGCGAAACCTACACCCTGAGCGACATGAACGAACGCAGCTTGCAGGTGTTGCGCACCCGCAAGGACATCGCTTGCGTGCTGATCAACCCCCTGCAGGCGCTGCATACCAATGCGAATGCGCCCGGCGACTCGACCCTGGTGGACAGCAGCCGTCGCGCCGCTTATGACCGCGAGGCTTACACCGCTTGGCTCCAAGCCTTGCGCCAAGTCTGCACCGAACGCGGCATTGCCCTGATTTTTGACGAAGTCTTTTTGGGATTCAGGTTGGCCGCAGGTGGCGCACAAGCCTACTTTGGCGTACAAGCCGACTTGGTCACCTATGGCAAAACACTGGGTGGGGGTTTTCCGGTGGGGGTGGTGTGTGGCAAGCGTGAATGGATGCGCCGATTCGATGAAAAACGCCCAGCCGACATCTGCTTTGCACGAGGCACCTTCAACGCGCACCCTGCCGTCATGGGCGCCATGTCGGCATTTTTGGAGCAGCTGGAAACTCCTGAAGTCCAAGCCATCTACCAGGGCCTGGACGAACGCTGGAACGCCCGTGCCGCGCTGTTCAACAGGACCATGCAAGCGCAAAAACTGCCCTTGCAAGCAGCCAACATGTCGAGCGTCTGGACACTGTTTTATACGCAGCCCAGCCGGTACAACTGGATGCTGCAGTACTACCTCAGGCTGCATGGATTGGCGCTCAGTTGGGTGGGGACGGGCCGTTTGATCTTCAGTCTCAACTACAGCGATGCCGACTTTGAAGCGGTGCTGCAGAAGTTTGTGCTGGCGGCCCAGCAAATGCGCCAAGACGGCTGGTGGTGGCACGCACCAGAGATCACCAACAAGTCCATCCGACGCCGCATCCTGAAAGAAACGCTGTTTCGCTGACACCAGGGCCCGGTTCACCTCATTGAAGTGAACCGGGTAGGGAACGTTCAGCGACCCGCGTGAAGCTTGGCGTCTGCGAAGCGCTCACCACGCAACAGCTGCCAAGGCGCCTTGTGGTAGAGGTAGATGTCGTGGAAGGGATCGGTGATGATCTTGGTCATCCACACCAAACCTGTTTGCACGTCTTGCAGGAAAAACAAATGCACTGTGCGAAACAGCAAGGCCGCCACACCCAGGTAAAGCCAGGCATAACCCACGGCACGTAAAAATTCAAACCAGGTTTCATGCACAGGCAGCAATCCCATGAAGCCAGGGTTCATGAAGATGGCCAAAGGCAACACGGCCCAGACACTCAGCAAGACCACCTTGCGGCGCAAGTTGTAGCCCACCTTGATCTCTTCTTTGAAGTCATTGGTGGCCTCGTTGACGTGGTCATAACCCAAGGGCTCAAAGAAAAAGTGACCGGCTTGTCGGGAGGTCATGGACACCATCCAGGCCAACAAAGCCGCCATGGCCGGGTCGATCCACAACAGGCCATAGGCCACCACAAAAGCCGAGGCACTGAGCAAATGCAAGGACTGGTTGATGCGGCAATGGTGGTAGTAACGGTGATCGTCCCAACGCTGAACTTCCAAAGCTTTCAAGAAATCTTTCACAAGCACCTCACTAGTTGAATGTGTGAAGATCATCAACAATTCGTGTGAAAAAACAGTGACATCGCTTTTGTCATCAAACTGTTAAAACCTGCGTTCACGATAGGCGCATGCTTGAATCAGACAACGCGTCCTACATGGTCGAAAATTTTGTCCCGGCCAATGCCCCCTTGCGCATTGCGGTGGTCACTGAAACCTGGCCACCCGAGGTCAATGGCGTTGCACTGACCCTGTCGCGTTTGATCCAGGAGTTGAGTCAACGCCAACACACCATCCAGCTCATCCGTCCACGCCAAGACCGCCACGAAACCGAAAGCCATCGGGAAGGTTGGAGTGAGCTGCTGCTCAAAGGCATGCCCATTCCTCGCTACCCAGAGCTCAAGCTGGGTTTTCCTAGCAAGAAGTCTTTGATCCAGGCATGGACACTGCAAAGGCCTGACTTGGTGCACATCGCCACCGAGGGGCCATTGGGCTGGTCCGCCCTGCAAGCGGCCAGAGTCTTGCGTTTGCCCGTCACCTCTGACTTCAGAACCAATTTTCAAAGCTACAGCAAACACTACGGTGTCGGTTGGTTGCAAAAACCCATCGTGGCTTATTTGCGCAAATTTCACAACCGAACCTTGTGCACCATGACGCCCACCCAGGCCATGCACGATCAGCTCAAGCTCTTGGGGTTCAACAACCTCCAGGTGGTGGCACGCGGCGTGGACACCCAGCTTTTCACTCCCAGCAAACGCAGCCCCAGTTTGCGCAGCCAATGGCAAGTCGATGACAAGACCGTGGTCATCTTGTCGGTGGGACGCCTGGCGGCCGAAAAAAATCTGGATTTGACGGTCAACACTTACCAAGTTTTGAAGCAAAACAAGCGTTCAGTTCAACTGGTTTTTTGCGGCGATGGCCCTTACCGCGCCAAACTGCAGGCCGACTGCCCAGAGGCGATTTTTATGGGCATGGCCACACATCCACAACTGGCGGTGGCTTACGCCAGTGCCGATCTGTTTGTCTTTCCCAGCTTGACCGAAACATTTGGCAATGTGACCCTGGAAGCGCTGGCCAGCGGCACCCCAGTCTTGGCCTTTGATTGTGCTGCCGCCAAAGAAGTCATCAAAGACGAGCACAACGGTTGGCTCGTTCCTGGCGAAGACGCCCAACGTTTTGTTTTGCGTGCTTTGGCCATCACCCAAAATGCTTCGACTTTGAAAGCGGCACAACTGAACGCAGCCAGCAGCATTCAAAAATGGGAGTGGCCCAGCATCGCCACCCAGGTGGAAAACATGTTTCGAAGGGTCTTGGCAACGGACTCAGTTGAGCGTTGAATCCAGCTTTTTTGCCTTGTATCGCCATGGCCAAACGGCCAACCACAAAGGCAAAGACAAACACAGCATGACGGCCAACAAAGGCCACTCCCAGGCCACCAACACACTGTAAACACCCAACACCACCAAGACACTCAGGTTCTCGTTGAAACCTTGCACGGCAATCGATCGGCCAGGGGGCATGATCTTGAGACCACGGTGTTGCAGCAACGCGTTCATGGGGACCAACAACATTCCCCCGGCCCAACCGGCGACCAGCAACATGGGCACGGCCAGCCACGAGCTTTGTGTCAGGGCCAAAGCGGGCATCAAACAAGCCAGCACGACGGCCCAAACCATCTGCTTGCGGGCACGAAAAATTCGGCTGCGCAGTGCCGCCATGGCCGCCCCACCGATGACACCCAAAGCCACAAGGCCTTGCAAATATGCGCCGTGTTGGAGCGTCAAACCTGCCTGAGACTGCGCCCACACCAGCACCACAAACTGCAACGCAGCGCCCGCTCCCCAACTCAAGGTGGTCACCCGCAAGGAAACACCCCCCAAGGGATCACGCCACAACTTCAAATGGTTGGTCCAAAAGGCCGACCAACCCAGATCGGACCATGCCCAAGCTGGGTGAGCAGGCGAGCGCAAGGCATACATGCCCAAATTGAGGACGGCTGAGAGCACATACAACAAACAAATTAAACCCAAACCCACGCCGATTTGGGTTGCCACCAGCCAACTGTTCAAGGGCAAACTCAATACAGCTGCAGCCCCCTCCCAACCGAAAGACCCTGCACCCATCAGCCACCCACCCAAGACAACACCCCACAAAACAGACAAGACAACCGACACTTCCAGGAAAGCATTGGCCTTGACCAAACCTGGAGCCGGCACCGTTTCAGTGAGCAAACCGTATTTCGCAGGGGCGTAGACCGAAGCTGCAAAGCCTGTCAGAGCAAAAGCCAGCATGGGGTGTGCCCCTGTCCACAGCAAAAAAACTGCCAACAACTTGAGCAGGTTCAT
>JBIKHW010000022.1:0-18175 GCA_044361935.1 Limnohabitans sp.
GTCAGGTCGGTGCAGGCGGTGGCGCCGTGCGTGCGCAAAATTTCAGCGCCCGATTGGTTGGACAGCACCATCGACTGCAGCGCAGCATCAATCCAGCGGCCCTTGGCGGCGTAGCGGGCATGCGCGGCAAACAGGGTGCCGGTGCCAATCGGCTTGGTCAGCAGCAGCACATCGCCCGGCTGCATGCCACCCTTGCGCATCACGCTGTCCATCTTCTCGTCGATCAGCCCGTTGATGGCAAAGCCCAAGGCCAGCTCGGCACCTTCGCCCGTGTGCCCGCCCACGAGGGCGCAGCCTGCGGCATTCAGCACCTCGATGGCGCCGCTCATCATTTGGGTCAGGAGGTCTTCCACCTTGCTCTCTAGGCCCGGCGGCACGGTGACCACTGCGGTGGCGGTTTGGGGTTCACCTCCCATGGCAAACACATCGCCCAGCGCGTGGTTGGCTGCGACTTTGCCAAACACATAAGGGTCGTCGATGAAGGCGCGGAAAAAGTCGACCGTTTGCACCACGGCCATGCCCGGCGGCACGCGCACCACAGCCGCGTCGTCTGGCGAGTGCAGTCCAATCAACACATCTGGCCTCTCCACGGGCTGCAAGCCGCCTAAAGCGCGGGACAAAATATTGGCGCCTACTTTGGCGCCGCAGCCCCCGCAGCGCATGGCGATGGCCGAGATGGCTTGCAGCGATTCTTCCGATGTCAGGGCCAGCTGTGTGGTGCTGCCCCTGCCTTGAGCATGGATATCTTTGAGCAGTTGGCCCATGGCCTGCACGGCATCGCGCACTTGGGACTCGGGCTGGGCTGAGCCGATTGGCCCCGGCATGGCCGGGAACTCGGTGAAGCGGCGCATGAATTCCCGGTCGATGCGGTCCTTCCAGCGCCAGACCCAGGCCCCGGCAAACCCCAGCGGTCCGCGTGAGGCCACGGCAAAGCGGTTTCCCGTGGAAATGAGCGCCAGCCAGTGGCGTTGCGGATCGTAGGCCAGTAACATTTGGCCGCGCAGGCTTCGGCGCAAATTTTCGGCCAGGGGCTTGGCCATGCGCACGGCAAACACACCGGCTTTTTCCAGGGGGCGCTCTACAAACGAGGCAATGTCGCCAGCCGCGAAAACCAGCGGGTCGTTCAGGGATTGCAGTTGGGGGTGAACCAGAATGAACCCTTGCTTGTCCAGAGCCAGACCCGTGCTTTGCAGCCAAGAGGGGCCACCGGCCTGTGTGACCCACATGGTTTCATCGGCATCGAAGGTGCGTCCGTCGCGCGTGTGCACGCAGCCGGGGGAGACCTGAACCACCTCGGCCAGGGTGTGCACCTCGACATTACGCTCTTGCAGCACCTTTGCAAAGCGCCGTCGCACGACTCGGTTGTGCGTGGGCAAAATGCTGTCACCCGAGGTCAGCAGCACGAAATTCAGGTCTTCCGGATTGCGGCCCAGGGCCTTGAGTTCGTGGCGCAAGCGGTATTGCATGGACAGCACAAGCTCCACACCGCCTGCACCAGCGCCCACCACGGCAATCGTCATGCGGCCCCGGTTCACCGGCCACTGGCGGGCTTTGTCCAGCAGGGCCAGCCAGCGTTGGTTGAACTGTGCAATCGGCTTGACCGGCACGGCCCGGCTTTGAGCGCCTTCAACCTGACTGACTTGAGGTGTTGAGCCGATGTTGATGGACAGCAAGTCATAAGCCACGGGCGGGCGGTTTTGACAAATGACTTTCTGGTTTTTGCGGTCAATGCTGACCACCGCATCGTGGTAAAGCCGTGCCCCGGCAAAGGCGCATAGGCGGCCCAGGTCAATGTGCACTTCGTCAAAGTTGTAATGGCCCGAAATGTAGCCCGGCAGCATGCCCGAATAAGGCGTGTCGATGTCGGTGCAGATCACGGTGATGCGAACGCCTGGCTCGGGCTTCATGGCGAACATGCGCAGCACGCCCACATGGCTGTGGCCGCCGCCTACCAGCACCAAGTCTCGCAGTACGGGTTGAGTTGAAGATTGCATTCAAAGGTTCCAGAGGTCTTGCACCCAGCGGTGCAAGGCGGCGCGTTCGGCCTTCGGTTCAAACAAGGGTGCGCGCAAGACGCACTGATGCTGCAAGTGTGCCACCAGTGTGGGGCCAGTTTGTGCAGCGCGACAAGCCAGTAACAGCGCAGCCAGGCCTGCTGCATCGCCTGCTGTGAACACCCCGGCGTAATTTTCGCCCAGCAGGCCCATGTTCCCGTCGATACGCGAAGCCAACACGGGCGTGCCGCTGCAAATGGCTTCCATCAGCACATGCGCGCCGCCTTCCATGTGGCTGCAGTGCACCAACAGATGGGCCCGCTGGATACGCTCAAGCGTCTGGCGGTGGGGCAACGCCCCCAGCCAGCGGTAATGCGGGCACCGCGCCTGCGTGGCTTGCGCGGCCTGGCCCAGCGCGGCCTCGAGGGGTGCGCCAATGTGGTCTATCAAGATGCCGCAGTCAGGGGGCAGCAAGCGGGCAGCGGCCATCAAGGTCAGGGGGTCTTTTTCGTCGCGTAAGTGGCCCACCATCACCACCCGAAGGTGGCGCGTGGTTTTGGGCAGGGTCTGGCGCGTGCCGGTCGACTGAAAGATCACGCGGGCCTTGGCTTGATGCACGCTGGGCAGGCTTTGCACACCCAGGCCTTGTAACACCACCAGCGAATGTGCATGGGCCAAGGAGCGTTGCGCCTGTGGGTCGAGAGCGATGTCGCGGTATAGGTCGGTGCCCGTCAGCACCACGCCCAGGCCTCGCTGGCCGTGCCGATCATGCCAAGCCTGTACCGCATCGGCCGAGCGTCGCGCATGCAGGGCCAGCATCACATCGTCCCGGTCGGCCGATGCATCCGGCCATTGGCGCACGATACGGGCAGAATGCGCAGACAACATCTGTTTCCAGCGGCGCGCCGTTTGCCAGTTGCCGTTGTTGGCGTCGGCCAAGGCAGGGCTGACAATCACAACTCGAAGTTTTTGCATGGACGGTTTATACATGAATGGCAGTACTTCGGCGGGGGCAGGGCAGGCCAGCCCAAACCCATCCTTGGGCGTGTTTTCTGGCGCATCTTTGGGCGCTTCTTTGGGTGGGTTGTTTGACGGGACTTTTGCTGGCTGCCTGGGGCCTGTGCACAGCGCCGCACGCACGGCCGATCCTTCGGCATTGGCCCAGGCCTTGCAACGCACCCGCGAGCGCACTTTGGGTCTGATGCACGCCTGGCAAAGCGCTATGCCCGATCTATCGGTGCCGCCCTTGTCCGGCATGAACCCACCGCTGTGGGAGTGGGGCCACATCGCCTGGTTTCAGGAGTGGTGGACTGTGCGCAACCGCCAGCGCCTCCTAGGCACCCGCAGTGCCAGCAGCGGCGCTGACTTTGACGCCTCGCTGCTGCCTGATGCCGATGTGCTCTACAACTCCAGCGAAGTCGCGCACGACAGCCGCTGGGCGCTGCCTTTGCCCAATCTGGCCGGAACGCAATACTATTTGGCGCAGGTTTTAAAGCGCAGCCTGGAGCACCTGAAAGCGATCCAGGCTGACGAACAGCTGTATTTTTGGCGTTTGGTGCTGCAGCACGAAGACATGCACAACGAAGCCTCGGTCTACATGGCACAAAATCTGGGCCTGGAGCTACCGCCTGCCTTGTGCTGGCGTGAACCCGCATCCGGGGATGGAACGACGCATGAAACCCTCATGGGTCGGTCCGGGAGCATCCTGTTGCCCGCACAGGCTTACGCCTTGGGCCATGCGGGGCCAGGTTTCGCTTTTGACAACGAGTGTCAAGCCCATCCGAAGGCGTTGGACGCATTTGAGATCGACGCAGCCGTCGTGACCTGGGCGCGTTACCTGCCTTTTGTGCAGTCCACCGGGCATGCCTTGCCCCCACATGTGCGCTGTAAGCAAGGGGTGTGGCAAGCGCAGCGCTTTGGCCAGTGGCAGTCGCTGGACTTGCAAGCCCCAGCGGTGCACCTGAATGCGTTTGATGCCCAAGCTTGGTGCCAATGGGCGGGCAGGCGCTTGCCCACCGAGGCCGAATGGGAATGCGCGGCGCAGCAGCCCGACTTTGCGTGGGGCCAAGTCTGGGAATGGACGGCCAGCGACTTTGCACCCTATCCGGGTTTTAAGGTACACCCCTACCGAGATTATTCAGAACCTTGGTGGCATAACCACCGCGTGTTGCGTGGGGCTTGCGCTGCCACCTCGGCGCATGTGGTGGATGCGAGGTATCGCAACTTCTTTGTGCCCCAGCGGCGCGATATCTTTGCAGGGTTTCGATCGGTGGCCTTGAGCGTTGCGCGATAAGCGACCACTGCCAACGCTCAACGTGCCTGCGCCCAAAACACCGCAAAGCGCTCCGCCGGGTCGGTCCAAGCTTGCGTTTGGACAAAACCCGCGTTGCTCAGCAGATCGGTAAAGTCGGACACGGTCCATTTGCAGGCGTTTTCGGTGTGGATGGTTTCGCCCGCTGCAAACTGGCGTTGTCCACCAGGCCAATGCACCGTCACCGACTGGCGCGCCTGCAGGTGCATCTCCACGCGCGACTGTGGCGCATTGAAGCGTGATAGATGACGCCAGTCGCGCACCGCAAAGTTGCTGCCTACCAATCGGTTGATGTGCAGCAGCAAATTCAGGTCAAAAGCGGCCGTCACGCCCAGCGCGTCGTCGTAGGCGGCTTCGAGTTCGGCCGGGTCTTTGAGCAAGTCCACGCCGATCAGCAAACCGCTGCCTACAGCCGAACAGCATCCCGCGTGCAGATTGCGCAAAAAGCCCTGCGCCTCTTCGGGCGTGAAATTGCCGATGCTCGAGCCCGGGTAAAACAGCACACGCGGCTGCGCTGGGTCGATCGCCAGTGCAGTTGGCAGCTGCAGGCCCCCCGAAAAGTCCACGCCCAAGCCCGCCATGGGCAAGCCGGGGTGTTGGCGCTGCAGCACGTCTAGCGCCTGGCGCACAAAGTCGACCGAAATGTCTACCGCAATATAGCGGCCTGCGCCCATGGGACCGAGCAAGCGTCCGGCTTTTTCACAATTGCCTGCGCCCAGGTCGATCCAGCAAGCGCCGTGTGGAAGCTGGGCAGCCATGCTGGCGCTGTGCAACTGCATCAATTGGGCCTCGGTGCGCGTCAGGTCGTATTCGGGCAGTTCGGTGATGGCCTCGAACAAGCGCGAGCCCAGCGCGTCGTACAGGTACTTGGGCGAGGTGAAGGCCTGCGGGGCGCTCAGGCCCTGCAAGAGTTCTTGCGCCACAGCGACGGCGTTGTGCTGGTACAGCTGGATGAATTGGGGGGTGTTCATGCGGCCATATTAAGTCACGGTTCCGGTCACCGACTTGCGGACGTTTGGCCACTGTATGGCGGGGTGCAAGGGTTTCAGTGTGTAATCTCGGCTGTTTGTTTTTTCGAAAAGACACCATGACACACGCCTTCTTCTCCAAACTCTTGTCTACGGCCTGTGCCGGCTTGCTGGCTTTGTCGGCCATGAGCGCCGCCCAGGCCCAAACCACGCTGCGCGTGACCACCATTCCCGAGGAAGCGGCTACCGAGCAGGTGCGTAAGTTCACACCCTTGGCCGAGTACCTGGAAAAGCAGCTTGGAATGAAGGTGGTGTTCACCCCCGTGACCGATTACCCCGCTGCTGTGGAGTCAATGGTCAACAAAAAGGTTGACCTGGTCTGGTTCGGCGGATTCACCTATGTTCAGGCCAAGCTTCGATCGGGTGACAAGGTTGTCCCATTAGCACAGCGCGAAGAAGACACACGGTTCCAGTCGGTGTTCATCGCCAAGACCGATTCGGGCATCAAGACCTTGGCCGACATGAAGGGCAAACAAATCTCTTTTGGTTCAGCCAGCAGCACCTCGGGTCACGCGATGCCCAGAGGGGTTCTGGTGCAGGCGGGCATCAATCCCGAAAAAGACTTCAAGCGCATTGCTTACAGCGGTGCACACGACGCCACCATAGCCTCGGTCGTCAGCGGTAAGGTCGATGCGGCTGCGCTTGACATTACGGTGTGGAAAAAGTTTGTGGCCGAAAACAAGGTGGATACCAAGGCTGTGAATGTGTTTTTCACCACGCCCACGTTCTTCAATTACAACTGGTCGGTACATGCTGATATGCCCGTCGCATTACAAAACAAGATCAAGGCTGCCCTGCTTGCGCTCAACCCAGCCAATCCTGAACACGCTGAAATCCTTCGCCTGAATCGTGCAACGCGATACATCGAGACCAAACCTGAAAATTACAAAGAATTAGAGGCAGCTGCTCGAAATTTGGGCTTGCTCTAAAGCCTGAGCACCACGGCGGTGAAGATCGAACTCTCGGCCTTGGAGGCCCGGCACCCAGCCGCCCTGCCAGGCGCGCCAGCGGCCTTGCGGGCTTTGAACCTGTGTTTTGGCGCAGGCGAGCAGGTGGCCATCATTGGCCCGTCGGGCGCGGGCAAGACCACTTTGTTACAGGTGTTGGCCTGTGCCCAGCCGCCTACCCAAGGCCGCTTGCAGTTGTCGGACGTGAACCCTTGGACACAATCGGCGGGCGCGCTGCGCCGTTTGCGCGGCCAGTTGTTTCTGGCCCCACAGGTGCCGCCGCTGCCGCCGCGCCAACGCGTGGTGACCTCGGTGTTGGCCGGGCGTTTGCCCAGCATGGGTTTGTGGGCCAGTTTGCGCTCGCTGTTCTACCCCACCGACATCCCAGCCGCTTACGAAGCGTTGATGCACTTTGACTTGGGCGACAAATTGTTCGACCGCGTGGACCGACTGTCGGGCGGTGAGCGCCAGCGTGTGGGCCTGGCCCGCGCTCTGTTGGCGCCGGCCAGCCTGTGGCTGATCGACGAACCTCTGTCTGCCCTTGACCCGATGCGCGCCCGCATGGCCATGGCTGCTTTGGTGAGCCTGGCAGCCGAGCGCCAAGTGACGCTGGTCGCTACGCTGCACCAGGTGGACATGGCACTGGCCCACTTCCCGCGCATCATCGGTCTGCGTGATGGGCAGTTGGTGTTTGACCTGCCCTCTGCACAGGTCAGCCCCGAGCGCTTGGCGCATTTGTACGACCAGTTTGAGCACGAGTTGCGTGGCGAAGCCCCGCCCATGCCCTCAGCACAATCTTCTGCAACCCAGCCCGCGCCTGCGGTGATGCACTGCCGTTGACGCTGTAGCTGGCTGCACCTGGTTCAAGATGACCGCTTCTGTTTCACACCTGCCTACGCCCCGGCATCGCCTTAATGCGCCTGCCCGCGACCCGGCCTTTTTCAAGCGGGTGTTTTGGCTGAGCTTGGCTTTGGTGCTGTTGTGGCCACTGGGTGTGGCCACCGAGTTTCGTTTGTGGGTGCTGTGGGAGCCTGAAAACCGAAAAGTGACGGCGCAGTTCCTGTCCACCTTTTGGCCGCTGGTCCACAACGCCGAGTTCATGGACATGGTGGTGCGCGAGACCTGGCGCACCGTGGCCATGGCCACCGCGGGCGTCACGCTGGCTTTGGTGCTGGCCATTCCTTTGAGCTTGTTGGCCACGCGGGTTTTGTCGCTCTCGGCTTTGTCGGGCCGCATGGACCGTTTGCCAGCTGTGCTGCGCTGGCTGGTGCGGGCCACGCTGATTGTGCTGCGCAGCATTCCGGAGTTGATTTGGGCGTTGGTGTTTGTGCGCGTGGTGGGCCTGGGGCCAACGGCGGGCGTGCTGGCCATTGCGCTGACCTATGGCGGCATGCTGGGCAAGGTCTACGCCGAGATTTTGGAAAGTGGCGAGAGCCACGCCACCCAAAACTTGATGCGCAATGGCAGTGGCCGTCTGCAGGCCTTTGTGTACGCCTTGCTGCCCAGTCATGCCGCTGAGTTGGCCTCTTACACCGTTTACCGCTGGGAATGCGCGATCCGCTCCTCGGTGGTGCTGGGCTTTGTGGGCGCGGGTGGCTTGGGCCAACAACTGGACAACTCCATGAAGATGTTCAACGGCGGCGAAGTGGCCACCATGCTGCTTGTCTTCATCGCGCTGGTGGCGCTGGCCGACCGTGTGAGCGCCTGGTTGCGAAAGGCGCTGGCATGAAGTCTTTTTCACGCGAAGCGGCTAACCCGCTCTACAAATTGCCATCGCCGATTTTTGATGCCCGCTGCAAAGCGTGTTGGTTCACTTTGGCTTTGCTGGTTTTGGTGGTGGCCAGCTTTGTTTCGCTTGACCTGGACTGGGCGTCTTTTGCGTCCATGGAAGCGGCGCGCAGCATGGGCCGCTTTGTGGCGGAGTTTTTCCCGCCTGATTTGTCGCCCGTGTTTGTGAACAAGGTGGTTGGGGCCGCCTGGGAAACTTTGGCCATGTCCGCGCTTGGCACGGCCATCGCGGCAGTACTGGGCCTGGCTTTGGCCGTGCCCGCCAGCCGCATGTCCAACCAAGACCCGGCCTGGCTGCGCAGCCCCACGCGCTGGCTGCTGAATGCGCTGCGCGCCGTTCCAGAATTGGTGTGGGCCGCTTTGCTCTTGATTTCTGCGGGCCTCGGGCCCATGGCCGGCACTTTGGCGCTGGCCCTGCACACCACGGGCGTGCTGGGCCGTTTGTTTGCTGAGGCCATGGAAAACGTGCCCACCGGGCCTGGCGACGCCTTGCGCACCCAAGGTGTGGGGCCGCTGCGCGTGTTCTTTTATGCTACCTTGCCCCAGGTGTTGCCGCAGCTCATGAGCTACACGCTGTACCGCTGGGAAAACAACATCCGCGCCGCCGCCGTGTTGGGCGTGGTGGGCGCGGGTGGTTTGGGCCAGATGCTGTCTTTCCACATGGGGCTGTTCCACATGAACAAGACGGCCACCATTTTGGCGGCCATGCTGCTCATGGTGGCCTGTGTGGACGCGTTGAGCTTTGCGGCGCGGCGCTGGTTGACGCGTTAAAGCCAAGCCTGTAGTCCATGCATCCTCTCTGAAGGCGCAGGCCCCTGTCCTGCTGGCTGTGCACACCGAGTCGTTTGAAGTCGTGCATTAGAAGACAACTGTTTCAAGCAACTCCAAGGGATCGCCATAGTTTTGGGCCATGGCCACTACTTCCGGGTCACGCAGTGCGCATAAAAACCCTTTGTCGATCAGCCGGTTGTTGCCGGCCGTGACCGTGGCATCCAGGATCACCAGGTCCACATGAATGGGCGGTTCCTCCCAGTCGGGCATGGTGCGCCTGATGTAGTCGGCGGGTTTGACCAGATCAATTCCGAAGTGCAAGGCACCCGGGGAGTTGGAGCCGGCGGGGTAGATGGTATGGCGTGGGGCTTTGGGATTGAAGCCGCACCCCCCCCCTTCGATCAGCCTTCCTCCGATCAGCATGTCCCGCAACAGTTGGGCATCTTCGGTTTCACCACTGACATGGCTGATGTACTCACCTTCAAAGAAAACGCCGATTCGCTCCTTGAAGGGCTCGGCAAAACCGACGGCCCATTGCGGATAAAGGACACCGCTCATGCGCGTGGCCACAGACATGTCGTTTTTGACTGAGTTGTGGTCCCAAAGGTTGGGGCCATGAGAGGCCAGGTAGTGCACGTAGCAGCCGTCTTCATCGGCAGTCATCTTGCCGCGCCAGCGGTTCGTGTTGAGTTGGTTGTCGCGCATCTCGGGCGTGAAGCCGATTCGAAAGTCACTGCCGCGCTCGTCGGTAAAGTGCAGATCGAAAGCTGCGCCTTGTGGAAACCGTCTAGCTGTGCATCTCGTGATTTCTCCCACCAAATCGAGCGGAAAACGGGCTTGTGGTGTGTGCAAAAGATCAAGGTTGCGAAAGTAGGTGATCTTGACCCAGCGCTGTCCCCTTTTGCGCAGCGATAGGCAAAATGGGTCGAAGACGGAGCAAAACCATGTGGACACCACAAAGCTGGCACGCGCCAAGAGGGGTTGAACGACTTCGGGTATTTCGGTCACGCGGGAGCTTGGTTCCATGTAAACGCGAACGGTGGCACCGCGCGCTTTGGCATGGCCGTGGATCGCATCAATGACACGGGTGTCCAGCAGGGGGTCGGCCAAAACCAGCACTTCATCGCCCCTTCGAAATGCGAAGGTGCGCGTGAAATTGTCCAGCGCTTGATAAAAATGCTTGGTGTCGGTGATGGCTGGGGCGAGTGGGATCGGCAGACCGGCGTAAGTGGGCATGGCGTTCATGAGAGGGTCCGGTTGCGTGTGTTTCAGTCGATGGTCGCCCCGGCGCGTTTGACGGCCATGCCCCAACGTTCCATTTCTGTGGCAATGAATCGACTCAACTCCGTTGGACTGCTGGGATAAACCTCACTGCCACGACTGGCCAGTTGTTGGCGTAATTCGGGGTTGCTCAAGGCCTTGTTCAGGGCGGTGTTGATTTTCTGGACAATGCCCGCTGGCGTGCCTGCGGGGGCAAAAACCGCATCCCAGGCTGTGACCTGAAAACCGTCCATACCCGATTCGATCAGGGTGGGGATGTTGGGAAAACTACCCAGGCGCTGCGCTGAGGTCACGGCCAGAGCCTTGAGGCGATCGCCTCGTACTTGCGGGGCGGTGTTGGGCATGACGTCGATCATGAAGTCGACCCTCCCGCCAATCAGATCGATCATGGCCGGAGCACCTCCTTTGTAGGGGATATGGACCGCCTCAACGCCAGCTTGTGCTTTGAACATTTCTCCAGTTAGGTGGGACGTGGTGCCATTGCCAGCCGAAGCAAAAGAAAAAGAGCCCGGCTTTTCTTTCATCAATTTGATCAATTCGCCAGGGTTGGTTGCTGCTATCCCAGGGCGTACCACCAGCATGGCCGGAATGCTGCTCAGTCGGCCCACGGCCTCAAAATCCTTCAGAGGGTTAAAGCCCGTGTTTTTGTAAAGAGCATGGTTAATGCCATGCGTGCCATTGGTGCCATAAAGCAAGGTGTAACCATCGGGGGTGGCGCGCGAGACCATGACTGCCCCCACATTCCCACCTGCTCCTGGAACGTTCTCGAAAACAAAGTTTTGCCCCAGTTCCTGAGCCGCCTTGGTCAATATGAGCCGGGCCTGGTTGTCACCGCCGCCGCCCGCTACAAACGGGATCACCACCCGAACGGGCTTGTTGGGGTAATTCTCCGTGTTGTTTTGTGCCAAGGCACCACTTGCAATCAGCCAGAAAGCGATGGCCATGAGGGAGCGTCGACTATGAAATGTCATTGGGATCTCCTGGGGTTAATGCATGCAATCATAGGCTTTAATGTATAAATCAAGCAAATATTTTAAAAATTGCATGCATAGATGATCGGTACACTCAGCACATGGCTACCCAAATTCATCTTGTTGCCCGTGAACTTCGTCGCCGCATTGGTGCGGGGATTTACGCCCCAGGTGCGCGACTGGTGGAGTTGCAAGTGTCAGCAGATTTGGGTGTTTCGCGGACACCCATTCGCTTGGCTTTTGAGGAGCTGACCAAGGAAGGGTTGCTTGAGCGATTGCCCACACGCGGTTTTCGAGTCAGATCATTCAATGCCGGTGACTTGGCGGACGCGATTGATGTGCGCGGCGTTCTCGAAGGTATGGCCGCCAGGTTGGTGGCCGAGCGCACCCTGACGGCGGTCAACCAAGAAACCCTTCAATCGTGTGTCGATCAAGGTCGCGCGTTATTGAGTCAAGCGGCTGACAACAACTTCGTGTTGGATTCACAAGGGTGGATAGCCATGAATGCGCGTTTTCACGCCACCTTGATTACTGCCGCGGGCAACAAAGTCTTGGCCAATGCCATGCGTGAAATAGGACAAATGCCCTTGGTGGGTGCGCAGGCCTTGAGTTTGCATGGCATTGCGCCGCAACGGGAGTTCGCCTTTATTCAGCGTGCCCAACTCGATCATGAGGATGTCCTTTATGCCATTTTGGCGGGCGAAAGCGCTAGGGCTGAGGCGCTTATGCGCGAGCATGCTCGCCGCAGCCGAGACAACAAACGCATTTTGTTGGCTGCGGCGCTGAAGCTTTCCTGATGGTGCTGCTTACTTTTTGAAGACAGCACCGAAGAGGCACAAGCTTTGAAGAGCAGATGGGGCAACAGAAGTCTAGGGTTAACCCGGGTTAATTTGCTTAGATGACAAAGTATATTAGGGGTGTTCGTAAAAACGATGACCCATACTTAGGCTCTAGGAGTATTGAAGAGATGTTGACGCCTGAAGAAAATGACCTGCTCTGCCGTGTAGAAGCGAAGGCCCCCATGGGCCAACTGATGCGCGAGCATTGGGTGCCCATTTGCTTGAGTGAAGAAGTTGAGGATCCAGACGGGACCCCTGTGAAGGCCCGAATTCTGGGTGAAGACTTGGTGGTATTCCGGGACACTTCCGGACAGGTGGGTGTGTTGGACGAGTACTGTCCACATCGACGTGCTTCTTTGCTCATGGGGCGCAACGAAGAAGGGGGTTTGCGGTGCCTCTACCATGGGTGGAAAATGGATGTCAAAGGCAATGTACTGGAGATGGTTTCAGAGCCACAATCCAGTGAGATGGCCTGCAAGGTGAAGCAAAAAGCCTATCCGGTGCAGGAGTGGGGTGGGCTTGTGTGGGCCTTTATGGGCCCCCAGGACCGGATACCTGCATTTGAACCACCGCGATGGGCGCCAACGGCGCAGGCGCGTGTGTCAATCGCCAAAGTGGTGGTGCCAGTCAACTGGGCTCAAATCTTGGAGGGCGCCATTGATTCGGCGCACAGCTCGAGCTTGCACAGTTCGGACATGGTTCCTGCCCGAGTGCAAAGTGGCGAGGCGACCGATAAAAATTGGTTGCGCCCCTCGACCGATAAAGCGCCTCGGCTTCAGGTTCAACGCACAGACTATGGGTTCCGATACGCCGCCATACGAAGGCCTATTTTCAATGCGCAAACACATGATTACATCCGTACGACCGTCTTCATTGCGCCCTGGACGGTTCTCGTTCCGCCCAACAACTTGTACAACGTCGCTAACGTCAATGTGCCGATAGACGACACCAACACCTGTTTTTACTTCATTGCATGGGGTCATCCTGCGCAGACGCCAGAAACTGAAACCTGGCGCAAATTTTTGGGGCAAACGGTCGGTGTTGATCTGGACACGTACTACCGCCCATTGCGCAATTACGACAACCGTTTTTGGCAAGACCGCCAAGCGATGAAGGCGGGCAACTTCACCGGCATCAAAGGCTTTCCCAATCAGGATATAGCCATGTGGGTAACCATGGGCAAAATTGCCGACCGCAGCCAGGATCGACTGGGCGCGAGTGATCTTGCGATTGTCGAGTTCCGCAAGCAAATGGTTGAAGCGGTGAAGCAATTTCAGCAAGATGCAACCGCGATTGGAACCGCAGAAAGACAAGTCCCGGCCCATGTCTGCGCTTATCAGCAGGTGCTTCCGAAAACCGATGACTGGCGTTCGTTTGAGGGACGTTACATTTGGGACGATGCCGATGCTTCTGCCCAAAGTGATAACGCCTACGTTGTCAAAGCTTGAGAAGGCTCCCTCTGAATGAACTCAGGTTGTCTTTCGCGATAGTCGACGAAGACCGCACACGCGCCCTGCTTGATGGACAGTTGCAAAACGACGCAGTAGATCCTGTTAAAAATTGAAAATGCACCCTCGGGGACAACAATTTCTGAATGGCTGGACCGGGGTGTAATCGATGGGTTCATGACCCCGAGTCCACTCAGCGCGCAAGCATTGAGGAACTTGGCTGTAGACGGGCTTCACGATGACGCCACAGCAGTGATAAAAATGACTTCAATCGTGATGGCATTTTTACCATCATGCACTTCGTGGGGGCTCATAAAACTTCATGACAAGAGCACCCATGGTTGAGATGGCCTTGTCAAAGGGATTCAATCAAGCCAAAGGAGGGGCTCTGGAGGCCTTGTCTGGTTCGTCAGCGACCAAAGTTAACTGACCTCTTGTAGGGGAGCAGTTCAAGTCAGTGAGGGAAAATATCGGGCAGTATTTCTGGTCTTATAGTGTGGTTGCCAAACGTGCTGACCGTGCCATGTTGGACGCATTATTGCGTTACCTCCATACGCGAGGTCTTTCTATGAGACTAATTAAAGCGGTGTTGATGGGTTGTCGGTAGATTCAGATAGCAGTGGGTCTTGTGCCAGATTTTCCAGCATGCCGAGCAAGACACGCCGTGTGGTGGCCACATGGCGTTCGTTCATCTCGCCGACACTGATGCGGTTAACATCTTCGGCCAGTGGCACAAGAACTTTCTCTAGCGCGCGTCCAGACTCGGTGAGAAAAACGTGCATGTTTTTGCGGTTGCCATCGAGCTGACGTCGTTCTACCATGCCCATGTCTTGCATGGTGCGAACGGCGGTTAAGGTGGTAGGCTCCATGACCCCGGCCAAATGACTGAGTTCACGCTGAGTCAGGCCATCTTGGAGCCACAAAATACGCAAAAAAGTCCAGTGACCAAAAGAGACGCCATGGGCAGTCAGGCGAACATGCAATGAGCGCATTTGGGCACGGCTAACATCTCTTATCAAGTGGGCCAGGCGATCATCAGGAACGGCCTCTCGCCAATGGCGAAGCATGTGCGGAAGGGGGGCAACTCTGGACGTCATGTGCGGTGGGTGGGGTTTTGGGCGCGGAGAATGATATCTTGCCCGAGGGTGGACGATTGGAGCAATGCCAGGCAGACCTCCATGGTGGCCATAGACCACTTGCCATCGTGCAGGGGTGCTTGACCCAACCGGGCAGCTGCCCAGATTTCATCGACTACTTCCTGCCGCGCAACGGTGGGCGGTGCCAAGCGATGAAGTTCAGCGCCGTCGGCATCCATGACCATCACCCCGTTGGGCAGCAGTTGTAGGTCAGCGCGTTCGCAACTGACGATCACCGGACCAAAATGTTGGTAATTGACCGGTGTCACGGTGTCGATTCCCGCGTAGTCACGTCCGCCAAAGTTGCGTTCAGCCTTGGCTTGGGCTTCTGCAGTCTCGTCTTTCATTTGTGCGTGTTTGCGGCGCGTGGCGCTGTGGGCCAAGGGTAACTTTGGCGTGCCCAGTTCACCCACACCATTCATCCACACATCGGTATCAAAAAAGCCATAACCACTGTAGGTGAGGTTGGCCCAAACGCCATCATCAAAAGTCAGCAAGGCGCTGTAAGCGCCTTGTGTAGGTCGGCGTGCATCCCACGAACCGGTGATGGCCCTGACGCTACGAGCTGGCGTACCGGCCAACAAGCGCACCACATCCACTTGGTGCGCAGCTTGGCTGAAGACCACACCGCCCCCTAAAGCGGTTTGAAGCTCTTCAGGGCGACGTGGACGGTAAAGGAAGTCGGTGTATTGCAGCGCCTGGATCATGCGCACATGGCCCCATTGGCCACTGGCAATGAGTTGTTGGGCCAAACGAACAGGGGCATCAAAACTGTGGCTGTGCCCGACAACAAGATGGGTGCCCGCTTGCTGGCAAGCCTTGATCATTGCTTCGCAGTCGGGCAGGTTCAAGGCCATTGGCTTTTCCACCAGTACATGTTTGCCGTACCTTGCCGCCAGCAGGACATGCTCGACATGCATGGCATGTGGCGAGGCAACGTAAACCCATTCGACGTCCGGGTGGGCGCAAACCTCCTCAGGTCGTTGGTAAGCTGTCCCGCCCAGGGTTTCCTGAAAGGACAAACAGGCAGAGGGGCGAGGGTCATGGGCGGCGATGAGGCGTATGCGCGCGTCGGCTGCCCAGGTCGGCAGCATCAACGTGAAGGCGCGGCCCATGCCAATGACGCCAAGACCGATGGGAGGTTTCATGCCTCGAGCGTCAAGTGGTCAGAAAGAGCGCGTGAAACGCAGGGCATGATCCATTGCGAGCGATCTTCTGGCAGTAGGACATGATCTCGATGGTCCGCTGAGCCCTCCAGTAACCGAGTTTTACAGGACCCACAAGTGCCACTTTCACAGGAAGCTGGCATGGCAATTCCAACAGAGCGCGCCACTTGCAAAATACTCATTCCAACAGGCACGGCGACTTGTTGAGCGCTTTTGCTGAAATTGACGGTGAAAGGCGTGTCATTGACTTGGGATGTTTGTTGCACGCCAAAGGATTCAAAATGCACTGCGCTCGAAGGCCAATGGCCAGACATGTCTTTGACGGCACTCATGAGTCCTGCAGGACCACAACAGTAAAGCTGCAGACCAGCGAGGCTGCCTGATTTTTCAAGGACAGGCCAAAGATCAAAGTTGTTTCCAGGCAGGCCGGCATCATGGTGACAGACTAAATTTCGAGCAAAAGGTTCGGCCTTGAGTTCAATCAAAAAGGCGGTGCTATCCGGGTCGCGCGTCAGGTAATAAAGTTTGAAGGGCTTGTCCCAGCGGAACAAGGTTTTGGCCATCGCCATCAAAGGCGTGATGCCGATGCCTCCTGCAATCAAAATGTATTTTTGGGCCTGCGGGTCAAGTGGAAAATGGTTAACCGGTTGGCCGACCTCCACTGTATCTCCAGGATGCAAGGCATCGATCATGCTGATCGAACCGCCACGACCAGCAGCTTCACGTTTCACCGCAATCTGATAGCGGTGTGTTTCTTCAGGGTCGTTGCATAGCGAATAGGAACGCATGCTGCCATGGGGGGTGAGAACCGGAATGTGTGCACCAGCGGTAAAGGCGGGCAAAGGAGCACCGTCCTCATGCTGCAATTCGAATTGGTAAATGTCTTGGGCAACGGCCGCTTTGCTGGCGACCTTGAGTGTCATGTTCATGGGTGCGTGATCAAGGAGATGAGGTTGAAAAAGCGTTCGTCTCCCATGGGACAAGGGGGAGATAAACCTTATTGACACGGACTTCAAGGTCCCTAAAATTATTATATTAGGTGGCTAATCATTTGCAAGTTGTAACAGCGCCTGAAACGAATCATTCACTCAACAGGAGACAATCATGCAACGCAGAACACTCACTGCACTGGTTTCAACGCTGGTGCTCGCAACAGCCCTGCCAGCAGCGGCATTGGCGCAGACCTACCCCAGCAAACCGATCAAATTCATCGTACCTTATGCGGCGGGTGGTTTGCCCGACACGGTCGCACGCGTTGTGGCACAGCGACTGACCGAGCGACTGGGACAATCCGTGGTGGTGGACAACAAGCCAGGCGGCAATGGGGTGGTGGCTTACCAGGCTTTGCTGCAAAGCACGCCTCAGGATGGACATGCCTTTATCGTCTCGGATGGCTCCATGCTCTCCATCACGCCGCTGCTCAACAAAAATGCGACCTACAAAGCAGGGGTGGATATTTTGCCTGTCTCGCTCATTGCCCGATCGCCCCTTTTTATCGTGGCACACCCCAAAACAGGGGTCAATAATTTCCAGGACTTTCTAAATCTGGTCAAAAGCAAGCCTGGCAATTTCACTTACGGCTCCTCTGGCATTGGCAGCACGCACCATTTGACGATGGAAGCCCTCAAGGCGGCGATGAAAATCGATGTTCGTCACATTCCTTTCAGAGGCTCTGGCCAATCCACGCCGGCATTGGTTGGTGGGCAAGTGGATTTTTCGGTAGCGGCTTTGCCTTCCATGCAGGGGTTTGCGAAAAACGGACAGGTCAGCATCCTGGCCAGCAATGCAGCCACCCGCTCAACACAGGCACCGGACATTCCAGCGATTGCCGAAACTGTTCCTGGTTTTGACTTCTCCGTCATCATTGGTGTCATGGCGGCCGCTGGCACACCGGCCAACGCCATCCAGAAAATCAGTCAGGAAATTACAGAAGTCGTCAAGCACCCCGAGCTGGTCAAAACATTTCAAGCCGCGGTCATCGATCCAGTGGGCTCCGATCCGCGAACTTATGGACTGGCCATCACAAAAGAGAACGAAGCCATGGCTCGTGCAGCCAAAGTTGCTGACTTGAAGGCCGAGTGATCTCTCTTGCCCTGGCGGTTCCAGCCGCCTTGATGTTTGTGGCTGGCGGGGTCGTCAAAGGCACCTTGGGTGTCGGGCTGCCCTTGTTGGTGGTGCCCTTGTTGACACTCATCTTGCCCGCTTCACAGGCCATGGGACTTCTCGTGATGCCTGTGCTGGTTTCGAATGTTTACCAAGCGCTCCAAGGTGGCCTGTGGCGCATCTCTGTGCGCCGATTTGGGACATTGATGGTGGCGCAGGCCGCCACCACTTTGCTGGCCATCTACTGGAGCATCGGGTGGTCAGGCAAATCACTCGACAAGGCCATGGGCTTGACGGTCTTGGTGGCTGTGGCCGTGATGATTTTGCAACCCAAAGGAACCATTTCAGCAGCACAGGAAAAATGGCTGGGACCCCTGGTGGGTGCATTGGCC
>JBIKHW010000237.1:0-5559 GCA_044361935.1 Limnohabitans sp.
CAAGGGAAAAGACATCCCCCAAAAAGGTATGCCAAAGGGCTGCTGCAGGCAACGCCCGACCACCCCCAAGGTGGCCAATACCAAACCGACCGCACCCAGCATCCACATCACATCAGCCCACAGGCTATAACCCTGGTGCACCACCCACACCGTGGGCAGCAAAACCAAAGAAGATGGGAGCGCAGCCACAAACACATGCCGAATGGGATGGCGTGCATCCGCCAGCAAGGCCGCCGGGTGCCGCACCAGCCGCCACAACTGGCCCAGCAACAACAGCACCAAAACCACTGCAGCCAGCACGCCCACCACCTGCGACACCAGCAGCGCCACAGACCCCGAATGTGGCACGGCACGCGACCAGGCCAGCGACAAACCACACAGGCCCATCACCATGGCAAACCAGGCAAAACCCAGGTGCTGCACAGAGGATGCGGGAGCTTGTTCGGTCATGGGGAAATAGGGGCGTTAAAAAACCCGTGGGGTGAGCCACGGGTTGGGGCTTGCAAAAGCAATGGTTTAAAACGGAATGTCGTCGTCCATATCGTCAAAGTTGCTGGCCGCTGGCTTGGGGGCCGCAGCCGGGCGCTGAGCGGGCGCAGCCGCTGGACGCGAAGGGGCCTGGCGGGGCGCATAACCACCGCCACCGCCTCCACCACCACTGCCACCATCTTCAGACGGGCCACCCATGCCCTGGCGGCTGCCCAGCATTTGCATGCTGTCGGCACGGATGTCGGTGGCGTATTTCTCAACGCCGTTTTTGTCGGTGTATTTGCGAGTGCGCAGGCTGCCCTCAACATACACTTGGCTACCTTTGCGCAGGTATTGGCCCGCGATCTCGGCGAGCTTGGCAAAAAAGCTGATGCTGTGCCACTCGGTGGCCTCGCGCATCTCGCCGGTTTGCTTGTCTTTGTAGCGGTCGGTGGTGGCCACACGGATGCTGGTAACAGCATCGCCCGAGGGCAAATAGCGGGTTTCGGGGTCGGCGCCCAGATTGCCGACGATGATGACTTTGTTGACGGATGCCATGAAAACTCCTCCATAGATGCGGCAATTATGGGGCCAATCCGGGCCCTTGTCGCAGGGTGCCACGCCCGGTCAATGCCCTCAGACCACCGGGTCAATGGGCCGCCCACGGCCCGGCATTTGCATGGCCCAAGCCACGAAAAGCCAGACCAGCATGGCCCCAGCACAGCATAAAAACAGCATCGGGCTGCCCCAAGACTTGACCAGCCAACCGCCGCCCAACCCGCCCACAAAAAATCCCAGCGACTGCAGCGTGTTGTAAACCCCCATGGCTGTGCCGCGCATGCCTTGGGGCGCGATGCGCGAGGCCAAACTGGGCTGGGTGGCTTCCAGCGCATTGAAACCACAGAAAAACACGAACAGTAAGAGCGCCAGCGCGCTCAAGCTGGTGGTGCCAGCCGACTGCACCAGCAAGCCGACTTCGACCAAAGCAACCAGAACGATCGACACAAGAAAGACTTTTTTCAAATGCCCACGCCGCTCAGCGGCAAATACCAGGCCCAAAAACACAAAAGACAAAGCAACAGCTGGCAAATACACCCGCCAGTGCTGCGGCGTCTGCAGACCCGCTTGCACCAGCAAAGCCGGCACCGACACCCACATGGCCAACTGCACCGCATGCAAGACAAACACGCCCACATTCAGGCGCATCAGGTCGGCATGGGCCAGCACATCTCGCAAGCGCCCACGCCCATCTCCAGTCACAGGCTCAGGTGCAGGCGGCACACTCCAAATGACTACACACCCACCCAGCAAGGCCAGCACGCCCGTCAGCCAAAACAAGCCGGACAAACCAATCCAGCCAGTGAGCAAAGGTGACAGCACCAAAGACAATGCAAACATCAAGCCGATGCTGCCGCCCACCATGGCCATGGACTTGGTACGAACCTCGTCCCGAGTCAAGTCGGCCAACAAGGCCGTGACCGCTGCCGAAACAGCCCCCGCCCCCTGCAGGCTGCGCCCCACCAGCAAACCCATCAAGTCGGTGGCCGCCGCCGCCCAAAAGCTGCCCAAGGCAAAGATCACCAAGCCCAACACGATGACCCGCTTGCGCCCAAAACGGTCCGAGGCCATGCCAAACGGCAGTTGCAACAGGCCCTGGGTCAGGCCGTAAATGCCCATGGCCAGGCCCAGCCATACCGGGTCCTCACCGCCGGGGTAGCGGCGCGCCTCCAGGGCAAAGACCGGCAACACCAGAAACAAACCCAACATGCGCAGCGCAAAAATGCTGGCCAGCGAGGCGCTGGCGCGCCGCTCGGTGGCGGTCATGTTCAAAGGGTCTGAAAAATGGGGGTGCAAAGGGTCGGCCGCCACAAGAAGGGCAAAGGGTCAAAAGTCAACGCGATATTGTCCCTGATCAGCCTCAGCCCCGGCCCACAACTGCGCCAACGGGGATAATCGAAAGTTTTGCTGATTTGGCCGCCCACTGTGAACCTTGTCGATTCCCCTCTCTTGCCCGAAGAACCCGACCGGGCGCTTTATCTGGCCTCGGCGCTGCGGCAGACCCACATCAGCGTGCGGGGTGCCCGCACGCACAACCTGAAAAACATCGACCTGGACATCCCGCGCAACCAGCTGGTAGTCATCACCGGCTTGTCGGGCTCGGGCAAGTCAAGCTTGGCTTTTGACACGCTGTACGCCGAAGGCCAGCGCCGCTACGTAGAAAGCCTGTCGGCCTATGCGCGGCAGTTCTTGCAACTGATGGACAAGCCCGATGTGGACTTGATTGAAGGCCTGTCGCCCGCGATTTCCATCGAGCAAAAAGCCACCAGCCACAACCCGCGTTCCACCGTGGGCACGGTCACCGAGATCCACGACTACCTGCGCTTGCTCTATGCCCGCGCTGGCACACCGTATTGCCCCGACCACAACCTGCCACTGCAGGCGCAAACCGTGAGCCAGATGGTGGACGCCGTGCTGGCCCTGCCCGAAGACACCAAGCTGATGATCCTGGCGCCGATTGCGCGTGAGAAAAAAGGCGAGTTCGAGAAAGTGTTTGAGCAGATGCAGGCCTTGGGCTATGTGCGCTTTCGCATCAATGGCCAGACGGTGGAAGTGGAAGACCTGCCCACGCTCAAGAAAACCGAAAAGCACAACATCGACGTGGTGGTAGACCGCATCAAAGTCCGATCTGAGGAGGACGCCAAGGCAAGAGACGCCCTGCGCCAGCGCCTGGCCGAGAGCTTTGAAGCTGCCCTGCAACTGGCCGAACACCGCGCTGTGGCGCTGGAGATGGACACGGGCAAAGAACACCTGTTCAACGCCAAGTTTTCATGCCCGGTCTGCACCTACTCGATCAGCGAGCTGGAACCGCGCCTGTTCTCGTTCAACTCGCCCATGGGCGCATGCCCCACTTGTGATGGCATTGGCAGCATGGCGTTTTTTGATCCCGAACGGGTGGTGGCCTTCCCCTCGCTCAGCTTGGCCAGTGGCGCCATCAAGGGTTGGGACCGGCGTAACGGCTTTTACTTCAGCATGCTCGAAAGCCTGGCCAAGCATTACCAGTTCGACATCGAAACGCCCTTTGAAAAATTAGCGCCGATTCACCAGCAGGTCTTGCTGCACGGCTCGGGGCTGGAAGAAATCAAGTTCAGTTACACCATGGAGTCCGGAGCCTCGCAGGGCAAAAAGGTCAGCAAAAAACACCCGTTTGAGGGGATCATCCCCAACATGACACGGCGCTACCGCGAGACCGACTCGGCCGTGGTGCGCGAAGACCTGGCGCGTTACCGCAACATGCAGGCCTGCACCAGCTGCCACGGCACCCGCTTGCGGCGCGAGGCGCGGCATGTGCGCATTGGCGAAGGCGATCAGGCCCGCGCCATTTACGAGATCAGCCACATCACGCTGGGCGAGTCACAACAGTATTTTCAGGGCTTGAAAATGCACGGGGCCAAGGCCGAGATCGCCGACAAGGTGGTGCGCGAAATTGCGCTGCGCCTGAAGTTTTTGAACGACGTGGGCCTCAATTACTTGAGCCTGGATCGCAGCGCCGACACCCTCTCGGGCGGCGAATCGCAACGCATTCGTCTGGCCAGCCAGATCGGCTCAGGGCTCACGGGTGTGATGTACGTGCTCGACGAGCCCAGCATCGGCCTACACCAGCGCGACAACGACCGCCTGATTGGCACCCTGCAACATCTGCGCGACATCGGCAACAGCGTGCTGGTGGTCGAGCACGACGAAGACATGATCCGCGTGGCCGACCACGTCATCGACATGGGGCCTGGCGCGGGCGTGCACGGTGGGCGCGTGATGGCGCAGGGCACTTGCGCCGACATCCTGGCCGCACCCGATTCGGTCACCGGCCAGTACATGTCGGGCCGCAAGAAGATCGAGATCCCGAAGCGCCACAAAGCGGGCAAGGATTTCATCGAGATCATCGGTGCCTCGGGCAACAATCTGAAAAACGTGAACGTGAAGTTCCCGGTGGGGCTGCTGACCTGCGTGACGGGGGTGTCCGGTTCTGGCAAATCCACCCTGGTGAATGACACGCTCTACACCGCCGCTGCGCACAAGATCCACCGAGCCCACGACGAGGCAGCCAAGCACGAAGAGATCAAAGGACTGGAGCACTTCGACAAGGTCATCAACGTCGACCAGTCGCCCATTGGCCGCACGCCACGCAGCAACCCCGCCACCTACACGGGCCTGTTCACACACATCCGCGAACTGATGGCCGAAGTGCCTGCGGCACGCGAGCGCGGTTACGGCCCGGGGCGATTCAGCTTCAACGTGACCGGCGGCCGCTGCGAAGCCTGCCAAGGCGACGGCATGGTGAAAGTGGAGATGCACTTTTTGCCCGATGTGTATGTGCCTTGCGACGTGTGCCACGGCATGCGCTACAACCGCGAAACGCTCGAAGTCCAATACAAGGGCCAGAACATCGCGCAGATTTTGAACATGACGGTAGAAGCCGCGCACCAGTTCTTCAGCGCCGTGCCCAACATTGCGCGCAAACTGCAAACCCTGCTGGACGTGGGCCTGACTTACATTCGCCTTGGTCAAAGCGCGACAACACTCTCGGGCGGCGAGGCGCAACGCGTCAAACTCGCACTGGAACTGTCCAAGCGCGACACGGGCCGCACCCTGTACATATTGGACGAACCCACCACCGGCCTGCACTTTGCAGACATCGACCTGCTGCTCAAAGTCTTGCACCAGCTTCGCGACGCGGGCAACACCATCGTCATCATCGAACACAACCTCGACGTCATCAAAACCGCCGACTGGTTGATTGACATGGGCCCCGAAGGCGGCGCGGGCGGCGGCACCGTGGTGGGCGAAGGCACGCCCGAGCAACTGGCCAAAAACAAGGCAAGCTTCACGGGCCACTATTTGGCGCGATTGCTGTGATGCTGCGGCATAGCCCATTTTTTGATTTCCACTTTTGAACTTTTGAAAGCCTTATGAAAACCGTGATCCGTGCTTTTTTCCGAACCCTGCGCATCGTGCTCGGCCCCGTCATGCTGCTCAAAGAGCGCCTGACCCAACCTGCTGGCGTGCAACGCGCAGCCGCAGAACAAGCCGCCATCG
>JBIKHW010000023.1:0-18067 GCA_044361935.1 Limnohabitans sp.
CACTCGAATTTCACATCGGCGCCCCAGCCGTTTTTGTGTGCGAAATAGGCCACCGTCAGCATCATGAGCAGCGCCATCAAGATGCCAGGCAAGATGCCCGCCAGGAACAGTGCCCCCACCGAGACATTGGCCATCATGCCGTAGATCACAAAGGGCAGGCTGGGTGGAATGATGGGGCCCAGCGTGGCCGAAGCCGCGGTGACGCCTACGGCAAATTCGGTGCTGTAGCCATGGTCTTTCATGGCCTTGATCTCGATGGTGCCCAGGCCTGCCGCATCGGCAATGGCTGTGCCGCTCATGCCTGCAAACACGACCGAGCCCACCACGTTGACGTGACCCAAGCCGCCCTTGAGCCAGCCCACCAAGGCCAGCGCGTAGTTGTAGATGCGGTTGGTGATGCCCGCGTTGTTCATCAGGTTGCCGGCCAGAATGAAGAAGGGCACGGCCAACAAGGGAAAGCTGTCGATGCCCGAGACCATGCGGTGGATGACCACAAAGGGGGGCGAGCTTTGGGTGAAAAAAATGTAAATCAAAGATGCGCCCGCCATGGCAATGGCCACCGGGATACCGCCACTCATGAGAAAGAGAAAAATGATTTTCAGCATGGGAAAACTTTCAGGAGGGGCGGTTTCAGCGGTCGGTCATTTCGGATTCGGGGCGTTGCAGCACGGTGTAGCCGCGTTGCCAATGCACCTTGGCCACCCAGATGGAGCGCAAGCACATGGCGGCAAAACCGGCCATCACCACGCCATAAACCAAATTCATGGGCAAGTCGATGATGGTCATCTTGTAGCTGCCCAGCTTTTGCATCATTTGGCCGGTGAGGAAGGTGGCGATCGCAAAGAAGGCGATGCGCACCACATCGACCACAGTGCCCATGACGCGACCCATCCAGTCGGGCATGAAGCGAAAGAAGAAGTCCACTTGGATGTGGTTGTTTTTGGCCACGCCCATCGTGGCCCCCGTGAATACGGTGGCAATGAGCAAATAACGCGCAATCTCTTCGGTCCATGAGGCCGAGTCGTTCAAGACATAACGCGTGAAAAATTGGTAAAAAACCGTCAGGCCCAAGGCCCAGAAGAAGGCCAAGGCCACCCAGGCTTCGATGGGTGTGCCCGACAGATCGACGTCGTCATCTGTCGCGTGAAACTGGCCATCGTCGCCCATGACTTTGGGCATGGCGTCGAGGTCGGGAAGATTGCTCATGGAGTATCCTGGGTGACGAGTAAGGCTGCCAAAAACCGCAGACCGAACGGATTCAGTCCGGTCTGCGGCGAGGGGCTGAAGTTTCAGGCAGTCAGCCCAAGCGGCTTACTTGGCCGCTTGGATCTTGTCGAAGTCAGACTGTGTGAAACCCATGGACGTCAGTGGCTTGTTTTTGAGCACAGCGTCCTGGAAAGACTTGCGGTCCACCTGCAGCACTTGCAGGCCTTTTTTCTTGAATTCGTCCACCAACTCGGCTTCGCGGGCCTTGACTTTGGCCGATGCGCGAACAGCGGCTTCTTGGGTCACATCGGTGAAGATCTTCTTTTCCGCATCGCTCAGTCGGTTCCAGATATGAGGTGCAATTTGCGTGGTCAAACCGTCCACGATGTGGCCCGTGAGCATGATGGCTTTTTGCACTTCAAAGAACTTTTTGGCTTCGATGGTGGTCAAGGGGTTTTCTTGGGCTTCCACCGTGCCGTTTTGCAGGGCCAGGTACACCTCTGCAAATGCAATGGGTGTGGGGTTGGCGCCGCAGGCCTCAGGTGTGGCGCGGTAGGCCGGGACATCGGGCACGCGGATCTTGATGCCTTTCATGCCTGCGCAGTTGGTGAAGGCTTTTTGTGCGGTGGTGTGGCGTGCGCCGTAGTAGGTGTATGCCGTGACCTGGATGCCGGTACGTGTACGGAACTCACTGACCATTTCCTGGAACACGGGGCTCTTGGAGTAAGCGATCAGGTGGTCGCCGTCACGGAAGATGAAGGGGTAGTAGGCAATGCCAAAGCGCGGGTAGGTGCGGGCCGCAAACGAGGGGCCGCTGATAATCATGTCTACCGTGCCCAGGGTCAGGCCTTGGTTGATGTCGGTTTCTTTGCCCAGGGTGGAGGCGGGGAAGACCTGGATGTCGAACTTGCCGTTGCTGCGTTTTTTGATTTCTTCTGCCGCCCACACCGATTCGGTATGGAAGGGCTCTGACGTCTCATAGACGTGGGCCCACTTGAGTTTTTGCTGGGCCTGCACCGCAGTGCTGCCCAACACGGTCATGGCGCCCACGGCAAAAGCGCCGACGGTGGCCAGAGTTTTCAGGGTCAATCGCTTGCTCATCAAAGTCTCCTCATTGGTATTGAAAAAAATGCTGACGCGGAAAAAATGCATGCCTTTAGCTTGCCATTTCACTGGCGTACTAACGGGCAGGCGCGCGGCGCCAGCTCGCGCTGTATCTTTTGTGGGCTTGTCTCAAGTGTTTTTGCATGGCTTTTCGGGCGGCGCTGGGGTCGTGCGCCTCAATGGCCAGCAGCACCTGTTGGTGCTCGCCAATGGCCGCTTGCCAGGATTCGGGGTGTTCAAAATAGTCGCCCAGCCGCTCGAACAGGGGGCCGTTGCGCGCCTGCCAGTAGCGTTGCACGGTGTCGAGCAAAACACTGTTGCCACAAGCCTGAGCAATGGCTTCGTGAAAGGCTTCGTCGCCCTCGCGTGGCACTTGGTCGCGGGCGGCTTCGAGCTTCATTTGTTGCATGCCGGCTTTGATGGCTTTGAGATCTGCCTTTTGGGCGTGGGTGGCTGCCAATGCAGCCACTTCGGCTTCGACCAACAAACGGGCACTCATCACCTCCAGCGGGCCCCAGTCGGCGGGGGTGTTGTCATCGGCTGCAGCAGGGGCCAATGATTTGCCGGGCTGCTCGGTGCGCTGCACATAAATGCCAGAGCCGGTGCGCACTTCGATCATGCCCTCGACCTCGAGTGCGATCAGGGCTTCGCGGACTGATGGGCGGCTCACGCCCAATTGCACGGCCAGGTCGCGTTCGGCGGGCAGGCGTGAGCCCAGCGCGAACTCGCCCGACACCATCAGAAACCGAATCTGATCGGCAATCTGGCGGTACAGGCGCTGCGGGGCCACGGTTTGCAAGGGCATTAGGGGTGATCAGGGATAACGTGAATTGGACAAGTGGTCAGACCAGTTGCAGAATCATCACATGTTCAAAAGGCAATGCAACTCCGCACAAACCCGCATGGCGGCTGTCACACAAACGACGCGTGGCGCCGCGCCTGTGTCGCATGCTGCAAAGCCCTGAAGGCTTGGGTGTTGCTCGCGGCGCCTGTTCCTGTTTTTTCTGTTCATTTCATCACCCCTGTTGCCCTACATGACCCCCGTCACCATTGAGCGCGTGAGCCTTCGGCAAGTGAACTTGCCGCCCAAGGTCTTGCGCACGGATGCCATCCAGTCATTTGTGACGCAAGAAACGATTTTGCTCACGCTGCACTGCAGCGACGGCATCGCGGCCACGGGATATGCCTACACCATTGGCACGGGTGGTTCGTCCGTCATCGCCCTGCTCAAAGACCACCTGGCCCCGCGCCTGATCGGACGCAACCCTGTGTTGGTCGAAGCGATTTGGAAGGATTTGTTTTTCCACACCCACGCCACAGCCGTGGGGGCCATGACCAGCTTGGCGCTGGCCTGTGTGGACACCGCTTTGTGGGACTGGCGTGCGCAAAGCCAAGGCTTGCCGCTGTGGCAGTTGCTGGGCGGGGCGCAAGCGCGTGTGCCGCTTTACACCACAGAAGGCGGCTGGCTGCACCTGTCGCCCGAGGCTCTGGTGGACCAAACTTTGGAGGCGCAAGCCCAGGGCTTCAAAGGCGCCAAGATCAAAATTGGCCGCCCGCATGTGAGCGAAGACGTGGCCCGCCTCAGTGCCGTGCGTGATGCAGTAGGGCCGGGCTTTGATTTGATGACCGACGCCAACCAAGGCTTTAACCGCGCCGAGGCCGTACGCCGGGCGCGGGCCTTTGACGGCTTGGGACTGGCGTGGATGGAAGAGCCCTTGCCCGCTGAAGATGTCTCGGGTCACCGCCAGCTGCGCGAGCACACCACCATCCCCGTGGCGGTGGGTGAGTCGATGTACCACCCGATGCAATTTCGTGAATACCTGGAGCAAGGCGCCTGCTCGATCGTGCAGCCCGATGTGTCGCGCATTGGCGGCATCACGCCTTGGATCAAAACCGCGCACTTGGCCGAAACCTTTGACGTGGCGGTGTGCCCGCACTTCTTGATGGAGCTGCATGTGAGCCTGTGCGCGGCCGTGCCCAACGCCACCTGGGTGGAATACATCCCGCAGCTCGACGACATCACCACCTCGCGCATGCAAGTGCAGGATGGCTTTGCCATCCCGCCCGACGCCCACGGCTTGGGCATCGCCTGGGACTGGGCTGCTATCACTCAACGACAAATCACCCATCTGGAGATCCAAACCCCATGAGACTCAAAGGAAAAATCGCACTGGTCACCGCCGCTGGCCAAGGCATTGGCCAGGCCGCAGCACTGGCCATGGCCGCAGAAGGCGCCACCGTCTATGCGACCGATGTGAACGCTGAACTGCTCAAGTCGTATCAAGGTGTGGCCAATGTGCACACCGCCGTGCTGAACGTGCTCGACAAATCAGCCATTGCCGCGCAGGTGGCTAGCCTGCCGCGCATTGACATTGTTTTCAATTGCGCAGGCTTTGTGCACAACGGCAACATCGAATTGGCCACCGACGAAGACTGGGACTTTGCGTTCAACTTGAATGTGCGCTCGCAATTCTGGATGATCCAGGCGGTCATTCCCAAAATGGTGGCGCAGTTTGAAAAAACCGGCCACGGCGGCAGCATCATCAACATGGCCAGCGTGTGTTCCAGCGTGCGCGGTTTGCCCAACCGCTTCATTTATGGCACCAGCAAGGCGGCCGTGATTGGTCTGACCAAAAGCGTGGCGGCCGACTATGTTCGCCAAGGCGTGCGCTGCAACTGCATTTGCCCCGGCACCGTGGACACGCCCTCGCTGCAAGACCGCATCAACAGCTATGCCGACCCGGTGCAGGCCCGCAAGGACTTCATCAACCGCCAGCCCATGGGCCGTTTGGCGCAAGCGGCAGAGATTGCGCCCATCGTGACCTTCCTCGCTTCCGACGAATCCATCTTTGCCACGGGCAATGCCTACATGGTCGACGGTGGCATGACCATTTGAACCACCCATTGAATGACTGAAAGCCACACATGAATTTGCTCGACATGAAAGGCCGCCACGCGGTCATCACCGGTGGGGCCACGGGTCTCGGTTTTGCCATTGCGCAGCGCATGCTGGCCTCGGGTGCTCGCGTCACCATTTGGGACCGCGATGCCGCAGGCATGGCCAAAGCCGCCGAGTTGCTGCGCCAAGGCCAGCTGGGCGCCGTGGTCAACACGGTGCAGGTCGATGTGGCCGACCACGCCTCGGTGGTGAACGCCACCGCGCAAACCACGGCGTTGGCAGGCGTCGATGTGCTGGTCAACAGCGCGGGCATCACCGGCCCTAACGTCAAGGTTTGGGACTACCCGGTGGACGCCTGGAAGCAGGTGTTCGATGTGAATGTGCACGGCTTGTTCCATTGCTGCCGTGAATTGAGTGCCCACATGAAGAGCCGCAATTACGGGCGCATCGTCAACATCGCCTCAGTCGCAGGCAAAGACGGCAACCCCAACGCCAGCGCTTACAGTGCGAGCAAGGCGGCGGTGATTGGCCTGACCAAATCGCTGGGCAAAGAGCTGGCCGACACGGGGGTGCGTGTCAACTGTGTCACCCCGGCGGCTGTGAAGACGGCGATCTTTGATCAAATGACGCCCGAGCACATCCAGTTCATGCTCTCCAAAATTCCGATGGCCCGCTTTGGCGAGCCTGAAGAAGTCGCCGCCATGGTGACCTGGCTGAGCACCGAAGAATGTTCCTTCTCCACCGGCGCGGTCTTTGACCTGTCCGGTGGTCGTTCCACCTATTGATTTGAAAACTGAAAGGCAACCATGAAACTCGTTCGTTATGGCCAACCCGGCAAAGAAAAACCCGGTCTGATTGACGCTGAAGGCCGCTTGCGCGACTTGAGCGGTGTGGTCAAAGACATCTCGCCTGATCTGCTGAACGACAAGGCCTTGGCCAAGTTGGCCAAAGTCAAAACCGACAAGCTGCCTTTGGTGCGCGGCAAGAAGCGTTTTGGCACGCCCATCTCTTACACCAGCAAGTTCATCGCCATTGGCTTGAACTACGCCGACCATGCAGCCGAGTCGAATATGCCTATCCCTGCTGAACCCATTGTGTTCACCAAGGCCATCTCGTGCATTCAGGGCGCGAACGACGATGTCATGTTGCCCAAGGGCTCCAAAAAGTCCGACTGGGAAGTCGAACTGGGCATTGTGATCGGCACACGCGCCCGTTATGTCACGCAAAAAGACGCGCTCAACCATGTGGCCGGTTATTGCGTGGTGAACGACGTGAGCGAGCGCGAATACCAGCTCGAGCGCGGCGCCACCTGGGACAAGGGCAAGGGTTGCGACACCTTCGGCCCCGTGGGTCCTTGGTTGGTCACACGCGACGAAGTGCCCAACCCACAAGCCTTGGGCATGTGGCTCGATGTGAACGGCGTGCGCTTTCAAACCGGCAACACCAAGACCATGATTTTTGGTGTGGCCAAGCTGGTCAGTTATGTGAGCCAGTTCATGACGCTCGAGCCCGGCGACATCATCACCACCGGCACGCCACCCGGTGTGGGCATGGGCGTCAAGGTGGACGGCAAGCCCGCGCCTGTCTTCTTGAAGCGCGGTGACGTGATGCGTTTGGGCATTGACGGTCTGGGCGAGCAGACCCAAAAAGTGGTGGCCTTCAAACTTTGATGCACCGGTCTGGACACATGGCCAGGGCGGCAAGCCCTGCCATGTGTCCACGCATTTCAGTGGCATTTGAGCGTTCTGCGGTGCCAAACCCCTACACTTGGGGGCATGTCCGAGACCACATCCTCCCCCCAAACCGCTCCTGTTCAAACGGTCGCCATTTCTCTGGACGACCGCAGTTACGACATCCAGATTGGCCAAGGCCTGCTGAGCCGCCCCGACACTTGGGCCGGTCTGCCCAAGGCGACAACGGCCATGATCGTGACCAACGACACCATTGCCCCGTTGTACGAAGCCGCTTTGCGCAGCGCGATTGCCCCGCATTACAAGCAGGTGCACACCGTGGTGCTGCCCGATGGCGAGGCGCACAAAGACTGGGCCACCCTGAACCTGATTTTTGACGCGTTGCTCGGCCAAGGCTGCGACCGCAAGACCGTGCTGTTCGCTTTGGGTGGCGGCGTGGTGGGCGACATGACCGGCTTTGCGGCGGCGAGCTACATGCGTGGCGTGCCCTTTGTGCAGGTGCCGACCACGCTCTTGTCGCAGGTGGATTCGTCGGTGGGCGGCAAAACTGCCATCAACCACCCGTTGGGCAAAAACATGATCGGCGCCTTCTACCAGCCGGTGCGTGTGGTGTGTGACCTGAACACCTTGGCCACCTTGCCGCCGCGTGAGCTGAGCGCGGGCTTGGCCGAAGTCATCAAATACGGCCCGATTGCCGACATGGACTTCCTGGCCTGGATTGAAGTGAACATCGACGCCCTGATGGCGCAAGACCCGGCCGCACTGGCCCATGCGGTCAAGCGCAGTTGCGAGATCAAGGCCTGGGTGGTGGGTCAAGACGAGCGCGAAGCGGGTCTGCGGGCCATCCTGAATTTTGGCCACACCTTTGGCCACGCCATCGAAGCCGGTCTGGGCTTTGGCGTTTGGCTGCACGGCGAAGCGGTGGGCTGCGGCATGGTCATGGCGGCAGAACTCTCGTTGCGCTTGGGCAAAGTGGACGCCGCTTTTGTAGCGCGTTTGCGTGCCTTGATCGCGCGTGCGGGCTTGCCGGTGCGCGGCCCTGTTATTGATGCGGCCGACAACGCAGGCCACTACATTGAACACATGCGCCTCGATAAAAAAGCCATCGGTGGCGATATCCAGTTTGTGGTGATCGACGGCCCCGGCCAAGCCACCGTGTGTGGTGCGCCCGACGCCATGGTGCGCGAGGTGATCAACGCCTGCTGCGCCTGAGCCATGTTGGCCGAGTCACTGGAATTGCCCGTGGGTTCAAGCCAGCCACCGACCAGCTTGTCTGCGCTGGCCTGCGACCCCGCGCACAGCCGGGGCCGACGGTTTGCTGAAGCACCCGCGCCCACGCGCAATGCTTTCCAGCGTGACCGTGACCGCATCGTGCACTCCACCGCTTTTCGGCGTCTGGTTTACAAGACACAGGTGTTTTTGAACCACGAAGGCGACCTGTTTCGAACGCGGCTCACGCACTCGCTCGAAGTCGCGCAGCTGGGAAGATCCATCGCCCGCGCCCTGGGCCTGAATGAGGATTTGGTCGAAGCCGTGGCGCTGGCGCACGACCTGGGCCACACCCCTTTTGGACACGCGGGGCAAGACACGCTCAACGATTGCATGGCCGAACACGGTGGCTTTGAGCACAACCTGCAAAGCCTGCGTGTGGTGGACCAGCTCGAAGAACGCTACCCCGCGTTCGACGGCCTGAACCTGAGTTTTGAAACCCGCGAGGGTGTGCTCAAACACTGCTCCCGCAGCAATGCCGAACATCTGGAGAATGCAGAGCCGGGTGGCGTGGGACGGCGGTTTATCGACCGTACCCAACCCAGCCTGGAGGCGCAGCTGTGCAACCTGGCCGATGCGATCGCCTACAACGCGCACGACATCGACGACGGCGTGCGTTCGGGCCTGATCAGCATCGAGCAATTGCTGCAGGTGGAGCTGTTTGCGCACTACCACCAACAAACGCTGGCCGAGCACCCGGACTTGTCAGAAAAGCCGCGCCGCGTTTTGTACGAAACCATCCGCCGCATGCTGAGTGACCAGGTGTACGACGTGATCAATACCACCCGCGAAGCGGTGGCGCAGGCGGGCGTGTGCACGCTGGCCGAGGCCCGTCTGGCCGGACCACTGGTGTCGTTCAGCCCCGGCATGAAGGCCCGCAGCGGCGAGCTCAAAAAGTTTTTGTTCGCGCATCTCTACCGCCACCCGCAGGTCATGCACACCACCGGGCAGGCGCAGCAGGTGGTGCTCGAATTGTTCGCTGCTTATGTGGACCACCCCGCTGAAATGCCGACCGACTTTGCCGCCAGTGCCGACCTGCACCGCTCGGTGGCCGACTACATCGCCGGGATGACCGACCGCTTTGCCCTGCGGGAGCACGAACGCCTGACGGGGCGCAAGTTGCTGTGAGCCCGGTGAGCGCCCACCGCGCCGCTTGGCTGGTCGTGCTCGCGGGCGGCGTGGCGGCTTTGCAGGTGGGCAAGTTGCCACCCGCCTTGCCCGCACTGCAGGCCGATCTGGGCATCACGCTGGTGCAGTCCGGTTTCCTCTTGTCCATGGTGCAACTCGCGGGCATGAGCCTGGCGGTGTTCATGGGTTTGTGGGCCGACGGCATGGGTCTTAAACGCAGCATGGTGCGCGGCCTGTGCTTGCTGGCGCTGGCCAGTGGTTTGGGCGCATTCGCTACCTCGACCGCCGCATTGCTGGCGCTGCGGGCCATCGAAGGCTTGGGCTTTTTGCTGGTGGCTTTGCCTGCCCCCGCCCTGATCCGCCGCCTGGTGCCGCCCGCGCAGCTGCCCGGCATGCTGGGCGTGTGGGGCGCGTACATGCCCACTGGCACAGCGCTGGCTTTGCTGGCCGGGCCGTTGTTCATCCCGGCCTGGGGCTGGGGCGCTTGGTGGTGGCTGTTTGCTGCCGTGTCGCTGGCCATGGCCGCTTGGCTGTGGCGCAGCGTGCCCGCCGACCCGGTGGCCCACACTGCCGCAGCTGGGCAAGGCGCCTGGCAGCGCTTGCGCCGCACCTTGAGTGCCCGTGGTCCCTGGCTTGTGGCCCTGACCTTTGGCATGTATTCGGGCCAATGGCTGGCGGTGGTGGGTTTCTTGCCGTCCGTTTATGCCGCTGCAGGCGTGGGTGGTGCGCTGCTGGGCGTGCTCACAGCCTTGGCGGCGGCCGTCAACATCGTGGGCAATATGGCTTCGGGCCGATTGCTGCAGGGCGGCTGGGCACCCCGCAGCACGCTGTGGCTAGGCTTTGGCGCCATGGCGCTGGGCAGCACCGTGGCCTTTGCGCCCTTCACCGAAAGCCTGCCTTGGCTGCGCTTTGCCGGGGTGCTGTTGTTCTCGGGCATGGGCGGTTTGGTTCCGGGCACCTTGTTCAGCCTGGCGGTGCGTCTGGCCCCGGGCGAGCAGCAAGTGGCCACTACCGTGGGCTGGGTGCAGCAACTCTCGGCCTTGGGCCAGTTCTTGGGGCCACCTGTGGTGGCTGCTGTGGCTGCGCAGGCAGGCGGCTGGCATCTTACGCCGCTGGTCACGGTGGGGTGCTGTGGGGTGGGGGCGGTGCTGGCTTGGCTGGCTGGGCGCTTGCTGCCACAGGCACAATCTCGACCATGACCGACATGAACACCCCCGAAATTGCCGACACCGTGCGCTGGCTCGAACGCGCCGTGATTGGCCTGAATCTTTGCCCCTTTGCCAAAGCACCGCACGTCAAGGGCCAAATCCATTACGTGCTGAGCGAGGCCAAGGGCCTGGAAGGCTTGCGCGATGAGCTGATCGAGCAGTTGCAGGCGCTGGCCGCCATGCCCGCCGAAGAACGCGAGACCGTGCTCTTGATCGTGCCGCAGATGTTGCAGGATTTTCTGGAGTTCAATGATTTTTTGGACGAGGCCGACGCGGTGCTGGAGGAGCTCGATTTGGAAGGCGTGTTCCAGGTGGCGAGTTTTCACCCGCAGTTCCAGTTTGCCGACACCGAGCCGGACGACATTGGCAACTTCACCAATCGCTCGCCATACCCCACGCTGCACCTGCTGCGCGAGGAAAGCATCGACCGGGCGGTGGAGGCTTTCCCCGAGGCCGAAATGATTTACGAAACCAACATCGAGACGATGGACAAGCTGGGCGTTGAAGGCTGGAAAAAGCTGGATGTGGGCCCAAGCCCATGAAAAAGCAAAAGGTCACCGACAACGCCGCATCGCAGCTGCCGCCCGAAGTGCGCCCCGGCCAGTCGGTCGAGTTGCTCAAGCAGCTGCACATCCTGACCCGTGAGGGCAAGCTCAACCAGGATTCGCGCCGCAAGCTCAAGCAGGTGTACCACCTGTTCCAGTTCATCGAAAAGTTGCTGCTGGAATTGCCTGCCAGCGACAGCGGCCCCACGCTGGCTGATCATGGTGCGGGCAAGTCGTATTTGGGTTTCATCATCTACGACCTGTATTTCAAGGCTCTGGGCCAAGGCACGATCTACGGCATCGAAACGCGCAGCGAGTTGGTGGAGACTTCCAAAGTCTTGGCCCAAAAGCTGGGCTTTGAGCGCATGCGTTTTTTGAACGTGAGCGTGGCCGAATCCACGCAAAGCGACGAGCTGCCCGCACAGATCGACGTGGTCACCGCACTGCACGCCTGCGACACCGCCACCGACGACGCCATCGCCTTTGGCCTGCAAAAGAAAGCCAAGTACATGGTGCTGGTGCCTTGCTGCCAGGCCGAATTGGCCCGGGCGTTGAACCAGAACAAGGCGCTCAATTTGCAGCGCACGCCTTTGGCCGAGCTGTGGCGCCATCCGCTGCACACCCGCGAAGTGGGCAGTCAGCTGACCAACGTGTTGCGCTGCCTGTATTTGGAGTCACAGGGTTACCAAGTGACGGTGACCGAGCTGGTGGGTTGGGAGCACAGCATGAAGAACGAGCTGATCCTCGCCAAGTACACCGGCCAGAAAAAGCGTGCATCAGGTGAACGCCTGCTGGCGCTGCTGCAAGAGTTTGGGGTGGAGGCGCTGATGGGTGGGCGCTATCCGTTGGTCGCCAAAGCAGATGCGGTTTGATTGGGTGCGTACCAAAAAATAGCTTTTTTGAAACGCCATCACGGCGTTACGAATGACTCGGACCCACAAGCTTTCAAGTGGCCGGTGCTTCCTGAGAACTGCTTGAGCGGTCCTCAGGCGTTTCTTCAGTACGCGCTGCCGATCTGGCGTGGCGGTCTGATCAATTACACTTTTTCTCAATGGAGGCGGTTTGAAGGGCTTCAAATTCGCCTTTCAAGCGAGCCAACTCGGCCTCTTGTTGTTTGGTGCCACCCAGCGCAAAAAGTGCTGGCCAAAACAACAATCCGCCGCCGATCAGGATGGCTTTGTCATTGTTTGCCGCTTCATCCAGGCGACCTGTCAGTTGGTTGACGCGGGCAGTCAGTCTGCCTGTCTCAAGACGAATTTGATCGCAATCAAAATTTGAAAATTGTGCGGGGGATACGTAGCTCGCAGTCACGTCTTTGCCTGCAGTGGCGCAGCCAACCAAAAAGGATGCCATGACCAAGGCGGACATCAGGCGTGTTGAATGAAGGTTCATTTTAAAAATTCAATTGATTGATTTTGGGTGCTTGTAAGGTACTCCTTATTGAACCATGAAAAGATAAGGTTGGCCTTGTGTCGATAATCAAAAAGGTATCTTTATGTATCCTAGATTGAGGTCTTTTGAATTGTCATGGTGGGCTGGGATGTCCTGTTTTCAACAAGACATCCATCACGTGACAGATTTCGTTCAAATTTTGATACCCAGCGCCGGCTGATGGTCAAGTGTGCAAAGTGTTTTGCGGTGGGTTTTGAATGCCTCATCCACTGAAATGCGGTGAGCAAAGGCCCCGGATTGATGATGATCCGGGACTCACTGATGGGTGGCCTTTGGGGTTTGTGCGGCAAACAGCACCTCAGCTACCAACCGACTTATTGCGGCTCAATCTTCGCGTCGCGAATGGCCTTGGCCCATTTGGCGGTTTCGGCTTTGGAGCGTTGTGCCAATGCCTCGGGAGACGCGGGAGCAGTTTCAAAGCCCAGGGCCGAGAAGCGTTCCAGGATGGTCTTGTCAGTGGCCGCGGCATTCACAGCGGCGTTGAGCTTGTTGACGATGTCGGCGGGTGTGCCTGCTGGGGCAAAGACCGCAAAGTAGGCGATCAGTTCATAGTCCTTCAGGCCCAGGGCTTCGTTGACGGTGGGCAGCTCGGGGATGGCTTTGGATCGCTGGGTTGAGGTGACGGCCAAGCCTCGGATCTTTCCGCCTTTGACCTGGGGCAACATGACCGCAAAGTCGGCACTGAACATGTTCACCTGACCGCCAATCAGGTCGGTCATGGCCGCAGGACCACTTTTGTAGGGCACGTTGGTCATTTGGATGCCAGCCATGCTGGAGAGCATTTCGCTGGACACCAGTTGCGAGGTACTGGCGCTGGCAAAGGTGATTTGTGTGGGCTTGGATTTGGCCAAGTCCACAAACTCTTTGAGCGTTTTGGCGGGCACGTCGTTGTTCACGGCCACGATCAGGGGCACCGAGCCCATGTAGGCCACAGGCGCAAAGGCGGTGTCCTGGTCATAAGGCAGTTTTTTCATCAGGCTTTTCAGCGCTGCGTTGGTGCTGTTGGTGCCGATGAGGATGGTGTAACCGTCCGGGGCCGATTTGGCCACCGCGTCGGCACCCAACATGCCGTTCACGCCAGCGCGGTTGTCCACCACCACGGGCTGGCCCAGTACTTCGGACATTTTTTGGGCAAAAGCGCGGCCAATTTGGTCGGTGGCGCTGCCAGCGGCAAAAGGCACCACGGCCTTGATGGGTTTGTTGGGGTAGGCCTGTGCCATTGCTTGGGTGGCCACAAGGCCAAGGCCCAGGGCGGCAGACAACAAAGAGGCGATGCGCAAACGTTTCATGGGTTCTCCAGTGGGTCAAACAATCATTCAATCACAAATGTCAGCAGGTGCGCACTCAGGCATTTCCCGTGGGCGTCCAAGGCCAGCGAGCGGGTCACGCCGCCGCCCAGCGCGTTGTGCATGACAAAGTTGAGGGCGCCCAGTTGGGGCAGGGCGTAGCGTTCTACCGGGCCGTGCACCGTGCCAGCAAAGTGGGCTTGCACGCGTTCGGCGCTCAGGTGTTGTTCCAGCAGGGCAAAGTCCTTTTTGTCGTAAGCGATGACCGACAAGGTGGACCGGTTGCCTTTGTCGCCGGTGCGGGTGTGGGCGATGTCGCGCAGCAGCATGTCAGTTTTCCTGTGTGAGAAGCACGGTTTTGGTGTGCACGGCGCTGCGCGGCATGAGGACGGCCGCCGCAGCGATCACTTCGCGCACCGAGCGGGTGGCGCCGCCGCCACCGGCCGGGCCGTTGGTGTAGAGCGCCTCGACTTCGTGTGCGACGTGCTGGGCTTGCTGCGGGGTGAGCACGCGCAGGGCGACTCTTGCGCGTACTTCAAAGGGCTCTGACGGTGCCTGACAGGAGGCCCCGGAGATCGCGTTCACGCCGATCAGGTCGTAACGGCCCTCGAACTCGGCGTAACCGGCATCGGCCAGCCGTTGTCGCACCAGCTCCAGTGCGAGTTGCCCCCGCGCCTGCGCACCCGGCCCGGCATAGCTGATTTGCCCCTCACCAATGAAACCGTCGCGGTAACCCAGCGTGACCTTGAGCGTGTCGGTGCGTGGGTGGCCGCTGCCACCGGTGACCTGCACGCGGTCCGGTCCCAGTTGCGTCAATTGCACCTGAGAAAAATCCGCCACCACATCCGGCTGCAGGTAGCGCGCGGGGTTCTCGATTTCATACAGCAGTTGCTCGGTGCAGGTGGCCACTGTGACGCAGCCGCCCGAGCCCGCCACTTTGGTGATGACCGCATCGCCCGAGGCGCTGACTTCGGCCAGCGGAAAGCCCAGCCGGGCCATGTTGGGCACGTCCTTATAGCCCGGGTCGGCAAAGTAGCCGCCCGTGATCTGCGCTGCGCATTCCAGCAAATGCCCGACCAACACGCCTTTGCCCAGCCGCGTCCAGTCGTCAGCGGTCCAGCCAAAGTGGTGCACCAAGGGCGCCAAAAACAGCGCCGGGTCGGCCACTCGGCCGGTGATGATGACTTGGGCATCGGTTTGCAGCGCGGGCAGCAAGGCTTCGGCCCCTAAATAGGCATTGGCCGAAATCAGCTGAGTTTGCAGATCGCCAAGGGTCTGTGTGGATTCGAGCACGGGCAAAGCCATGCCGGTTTGTGTCAAAGTGGCCAGCACATCATCACCCAAGACCACCGCCACTTTGAGTTGGGGCAAGCCCAATTCACGGGCCACGGCCAGCACCGCGTGCCCGGCTTGCAGCGGGTTGGCCGCGCCCATGTTGCTGATGATGCGTGTGCCATGGCGAATGCAGGCGGGCAACACAGCCCGCATGCGGACTTGCAGCAGGGCGTCAAAGCCTGCGGCCGGGTCCTTGGAGCGCTCCAGTTGCGCCAAGGCAATCGTGCGCTCGGCCAGGCACTCGAACACCAAGTAATGAAGTTGGCCTTTTTCGGCCAGTTCCACGGCGGGCGCAATCCGGTCACCCGAATAACCCGCGCCTGCGCCGATGCGAAGTGTTGTCTTATGCATGGGCTTAGCTTAAGCGCACAGACGCAAGTTGGCTGTCACACGGGCAAGACTCAATACAAGACAGCCACAGGGACTCGACCCACGGTGGGCAAGCCCGCTTGGGTCCATGCCGTGAAACCGCCTCGGTACCAAATCACCTGGGTGTAACCCAGCTGGCGCGCACGCATGGCAGCATTGACAGACAGCCAGCTCTCCGAGTGGCTGCAGTAAAAAACCACCGGCTTGTTTGGGTCTGGCGCGGCGGTTCGCAGCATCTGCTCGAAACGCTCGGCATAGGGTTGCTCCAACTTGTCATCCTCGAAAGCCAGGCCGCTGTTGATGAAGTTCAGCGCACTGGGAATCACAGGGCCAAAGTTGGCAACATCTATGACAACTGGGCGCTCCTTTTGATTTAGGGTTTGAGTCAATGTACCAGTATCCCAGCGTTGTATGCCCTCCAGTGCTTTTGGGGTCATGCCCTTGAGTGCCTCTCCCTGTCCCCGGCGCAACTTGGATGGTGTGCTTGCGCCCGGTTCTTCTCGTTCTGCTTGGATGAGTGCTGAGTCAGGTGTCTGCAACTGGCCCAGCAGGGCCGTGGCTTGATTACTCGCCGCCTCATAGAGTGGCAGAACTTCGTGTTCGTTGACAGAAACCAGGCGGCAGAGTTTAGGGTTGTTCTTGGCATGATTGCAGTTGTAAAGTGCTCGCAACATGGCTTGCCTGGGGTCATCCACACCCCATCGCACACCGTATCCCATCTTGCCCCAGCCGATGGCCAGGGCTTTGTTGTGGTTGGCACTCAGATAGTTGGTGAAGGTCCGTTGACCAATGGTCTTGCACAGCAATTGGCCATTGCAAAGCCCTTCAATCAGTGTTCCCGCGTTGTCATGCATGTCCAACATGGGCTCGCCCAGAGATTTGCCAAAAAAGCCCAGCTGTACTTTCATGCTGTCGGGCAATTGCAGCGGCATGGTGTCCGTTTGCGTCACCAAGCCCAGACTGAAAGCGTCTTTGCCGGTATGTTGTTGGCACTGATCGAAAGGCGTTTGACCGGTAGGGCAGAACCAGGGCGTGCGTTCTTTTTCTTGCGTGCGTTGGAGCTCGCGAATCCTTAAAAATCCAGAAGCCTCTTTGATGTCGTAAAGGGCTTGGTTGATGACCTGAGCATCAAATTTGTCACCCATTTGCTGTTTGTACCAGGCGTACATTTGGGGCATCAAACTGGGATTGACGCGTTTGGAATCCCGGTCGTGTGCGCCGTGAATGCCCACCATGGTCACTCTTGGCAAGCTGCCCGAGCCAAAGACGCGCGTTTGTCCGGCCATGAAAATCAGCGAACATGCCGACATGCAGGCGCCCGAAGCCACGGTGGTGATCTTGGCCTCTCGCACCATGCGCGCCACTTGCATGCCGGTCCACAAGTCACCCCCAGGCCCGTTGACCAAAATCAAGCGCTCTATGCCGCCTTTGGCGAAAGCCTCCTTGAACTGTAAAAAGTCCTGATCGACCGTGGGCCCCGTGGCGAAAAGGTCGTTGCCGACGCGCTCCAGAGTCATGGCGTTCAAGTTGGTGGACAGCCAAAGCGACAGACACAAAGTCAAGGCTTTGAAAACACGGTTCATCAGGACCTCGCGCAACAGTTGACCAACAGCCCCGTATTTTGCATATAGAAGTAGTGATTCAAGGGTGATTTAATTGGGGTCAGATCCCAATTAAACTGCGGGTCTCACACAGGTAATTCCCATGGCCCGCCAACCCCGCCTTACTGTTGCCGCTTACCCCCACCACGTTATTCAGCGCGGCAACGACCGCCAGGCCATCGTGCGCGACGATGCGGACCGGGAGCGTTTGCTGGCGCTGTGGCAAGAGCATGCGCAAACTTTCAAAGTGGCCATCCATGCCTACGTGATCATGGACAACCACTTCCACTTGCTGCTCACCCCCGAAACCGACGAGGGCTTGCCGCAGATGATGCAGGCGGTGGGCCGTGCCTATGTGCGCTACTTCAATTTGCGGCACCAGCGCACGGGCACGCTGTGGGAAGGGCGCTACCGCAGCAACCTGATTGAAAGCGAGCGCTATTTGTTGGCCTGCATGGTCTACATCGACCTGAACCCGGTGCGGGCGGGCATGGTGCAGCAGCCCGCCGACTTCAAATGGTCCAGCCACAGGCACTGTATTGGGCAGTTGAGCGACAAATGGGTGACGCCGCACGCCCTGTTTTGGGGCTTGGGCAACACCCCCTTTGCCCGAGAGGCGGCTTATGCCGAGCTGGTGCAGACCGGCCTGGCGCAGCGCGACAAAGAGCAACTCACACAAAGCGCCTTGTCGGGCTGGGCCTTGGGGTCGGCCGATTTTGTGGGGGGCTTGCAGCAAACCACCCAGCGGCGCCTGGTGCCGGGCAAGGCGGGGCGACCTGCCAAAAAGATCCTTGATTAAATCTGTCCCCAATTAAATCAAAGCCAAGACAAAAGCCAAATTAATTGGGATCTGACCCCAATTAAAAAGTTTGGCATGGATGCTGCAGTGCACTACACTCTTCGGTCTGCGTGAAAACCCTTAGGAGCGCCCATGATTTCGGCCAGTGCAAAAGAACATTTCCAATCGACCGGTC
>JBIKHW010000238.1:0-5542 GCA_044361935.1 Limnohabitans sp.
GGGGCAGGTTTTGTTGCAGCTGACCGGATGTGGCCATCACCTTCTGGCTGGCGCCTGATTCGCGGAGCATTTGCAACAACTGCCCAATGGCTTGAGCCCAGGGGGCCAATGTCAAAGTCCATTGGGCCAAGTCACGGGCTCGGCTGGCTGCATCGTGGTGTTGCCAGGCATGGTAAGCGGGCAGGTCAAATTCGCAGGTGCCTCCTGGAATGGCCACGCGGCTTCTGAGGGTCATCAGGAAATCATGCTCCGTCAGGCTCTGGCCCATTTTCCCGGCCACCTGATTGAGGGCTTCAAAGTGGTGGTCGAGCTGAGCGATCAGACCGTCCAGCGCTTTTTCAGAAATCGCCGGGTTGCCTCTGTAAGCGCTGAAGACTTGCTTTTGCCGTTCCAGGTCTTTGAGCACTTCGGATTTGAGTTCCGAGCGGGCACCCACCTCCATGATTTCGAACAGGGTGGTCAGGGCAAAATGGTGGTCCAAGGCCTGCTCTCGCCCGATCAGTTGACCGAGGCGGGAAAACAGCTGTTGCAGTCGCAAATAGGTGCGAATGCGTTCGTTAAGTGGGTATTCGTACAGGATCACGCGGCATTTTCCAATGCCCCGATCATAGCCCGAAGTCAGCGGCCACTTGGCCAATGAGCGAATCCAAATTGTCAAAACTGAGGCCTTGATTGACCACCACCAAGTCCGCACAGGCGAGGCGTTGGGCGCGTGAGGCCTGCTGTGCCACGATGCGTTTGACCTCTTCGGCGCTCAGGCCACTGCGAGCCATGACCCTTTGCGTTTGGGTCTCGGTATCGCAGTCCACCACGATCACCCGGTCCAACTGCTTGCGCCAACGCTCGCCCGATTCCACCAGCAAAGGCACATCAAACACCAAGACACGGTGACCACTTTGCACAGCCGCTTGCGCTTGCTCGGCCGCGATCTGACTGACCAATGGGTGAATGATTCGTTCGAGCTCGCGTTTGGCTTGTGGGTCACGGAAGATGCGCTCGCGCATGGCCTGTCGGTCCATGGCGCCATCAGGGCTGAGCATCGCTGCACCGAAGATGTGTGCGATGGCAGCCATGGCCCTGCCGCCAGGTGTCGTGAGGCTGCGTGAAATGGCATCGGCGTCGATGATGGCCGCGCCGTGCCGCGCAAAAAAACCCGCTACGGTACTTTTGCCGCTGCCAATGCCGCCGGTCAGGCCAATGCGCCAGGTGCGTTGTGTCATGGACGATCAGATCAAAAACCAGGGCATGGGGCCAAAAGCCATGACCCACAAACCTGCCAACACCAAAAAAGGCCCGAAAGCCAGTTGGCCATTCTCGTCCAATTGACTCCGAAACTTGAGCCAGACGCCACCGATCACCCCGGAAAAAGAGGCGATCAAGATCAAGGACAGCAGTGCGGGCCAACCCAGCCAGGCGCCCAAAGCGGCCAACAGCTTGAAGTCGCCCTGACCCATGCCTTCCTTGCCGGTCACAGCTTTGAACAGCCAGTACACCGTCCATAAAAACATGTAGCCAGCAGCGGCCCCCCAAAGAGCGTCGTTCAGTCCGATGCCGGTGAGCCCCAGATTGGCGGCAATCAAACCCGCCCACACCAGAGGTTGGGTGATGGCGTCGGGCAACAAGCGTGTGTCGGCATCGATGGCGGCCAACGCCACCAAGGCGGTTGCAAAGCCGGCCCAGGCGAGCGCCTGAAAACCCAAGCCGTGTTCGGCAGCAGCCCACATGAACAGACCGCAAGTGATCAGTTCAATGGCTGGATATCGCCAAGCAATAGGTGTTTGGCAGTGGGCGCATCGGCCACGCAGACGAAGGAAGCTCAGCAGCGGAATGTTCTCGTGCCAAGCCAAAGCGGTTTGGCAGTGTGGGCAGTGCGAGCGAGGCACCGCCAGATTGAAGGGGGTGGTGATGGGTGGGGCATCGCCTGGCGGGGTGTCCCACTCCGCTTGCAGCATGAGCGGCAGGCGGTGGATCACCACATTCAGAAAGCTGCCGATCATCAAGCCCAGCAAAGCCGCCAGGCCGAGTGCCAAAACGCTGTCGTTCATATCAAAAAACTTGCCCCAAACTGAATATCGGTAAATACATGGCCACCAAGATGGCCCCAATGAAGCCGCCGAGCACCACGATGATCAGCGGCTCCAGCAAACTGCTCAGACCATTGACCTGGTCGTCGAGCGCGCTTTCCATCAGGCCACCCGCCCTGCTCAGCAAGCTGTCCAAGGCCCCGGTTTCCTCGCCCGTGGCGCACAACTGCACGATCATCGCCGGAAAATGACCGCTTTGGGCCATGCTCTCACTCAAACTGTGGCCTTGAATCACACGTCGTTGCACTTGCAAGGTGGTGTCAGCAAAGACCGGATGATCGCACGCCTGAGCTGTGGGCCCCAAGGCTTCGGTCAGGGGAACGCCCGCCTCCAGCAAGGCCGAAAGGGTTTGCGCCCATCTTGCCACCACCGCCGTGCTCAACAACGGTCCAATCACTGGCCAGCGCAGCGACCACCTGGCCAGCCATTGCCGCGCGCGGTGGGCTGCCGGGTTGCTTTGTTGTCCTGCCCACAGCAGCAACACGCCCAAGGGCAGTGCCGCAGGCCAGGCCCGCACCAGCCCGTCGCTCAGGCCCACCACCACTTGCGTGGCCAGGGGCAACTCTGCCCCAAAAGACTGGAACACGTCCTGGAAAACCGGCACCACCAGCACCAGGATCAGCACCAAAATGCCCAAGGCCACGGCCATCACGGCGATGGGGTAGGTTAAAGCCGAACGGATTTTGCTGCGCATCGCTTCGTTTTTTTCCAGCGTCAAAGACAGCCGCTCCATCATCGTGTCCAAAATTCCAGCGGCTTCGCCCGCTTGCACCATGTGCACATAAAGGCCGCTGAAATGTTTCGGATATTTGGCCAGGGCGTCGTGCAAGGCCACGCCGGCTTCCACATCGCTGCGCACACTTTGCATCACGAGCACCAGACCCTTGGCGCTCATGCTGCGGCACAGCATGCCCAAAGCCTGTACCACCGGCACGCCTGCGCGCAGCATGGCCGCCCATTGCCGTGTCATGACGGCCAGGTCTTTGGTTTTGATGGTGTCTGGCGGCGACCACCACAGCCGCTGAACCTGCACCTGTTGCAGCCCCTGTCTGCGCAGTTGCACCCGGGCCAAATCGGCGTTCAGGGCCTGAATTTGCCCGGTTTGGCGATGGCCTTGCCGGTCACGGCCGCGCCAGCGAAACTGGGCGGTGGCACGGGCAGGTGGCTGGGCGCTCATGTGCTTTCTCGCGTGGCGGCCAGCACTTCGTCAAGCGAAGTGATGCCCTGCAGCACTTTGCGCAAACCGGCCATGCGCAAGCTGCTCACCCCTTCGTTTCTGGCTTGGCGCTCCATCTCTTGAATCCCGGCTTCTTGCAAGACCAGTTGTTGCATCTCGGCGCTCACGGGCATGACCTGGAAGATCCCTGTTCGCCCTGCAAAGCCTTTGTGGCATTGTGGGCAGCCCTCGGGTTCGAACACCGGCACGGGGTCTACCAGGCTCAGATGGCTTTGCCACCCGGCTTTGTGCCAAATCGCAGCGGGTACGCTGGCTGCGCGCTTGCAGTGCGGGCACAGGCAGCGCACCAGACGTTGCGCCGTGATCAGGCTCACACTGGCGGCGATGTTGTAGGGGGCAGTGCCCATGTTGCGCAAGCGCACCAAAGTGGCAGGGGCGTCGTTGGTGTGCAAGGTCGAGAGCACGAGATGCCCGGTTTGCGCAGCTTGGATGGCGATGTTGGCGGTCTCCAGATCGCGCACTTCCCCCACCATCAAAATGTCCGGGTCTTGGCGCAAAAAAGCCCGCAAGGCCACGGCGAAATTCAGGCCGGGTTTGTCATGTACATTGACCTGATTGATGCCCGCGAGCTGGATTTCGCAAGGATCTTCCACCGTGGCGATGTTTACCTCGGGCGTGTTCAGCAGGTTCAGACAGGCGTATAAAGATTGCGTCTTTCCCGAGCCAGTGGGGCCAGTCACCAGCACCAGGCCGTGCGGAGCACGGATCGCCGCCAGCAAGCGTTCCAGGTCTTCGGGCTCGTAACCGAGACGGCCCAAGTCCAGTTGGGCCTGCGCCGAATCAAGCACGCGGATCACCAGCTTTTCCCCAAACAAGGTGGGCAAGGTGCTCACACGCAAGTCCAGTTCACGACCGTGGGCCAATTGCAGTTTCATGCGGCCGTCTTGTGGCAAGCGCTTTTCGGCAATATCAAGGCGCGACATGACCTTGATGCGTGATGCCAACCGGTCCTTCAGGGCCATGTGAGGCGTGGCCACTTCGCGCAGTTCCCCATCGATGCGCATGCGAACGCGGTACTGGTGTTCGTAAGGTTCAAAGTGCAGGTCTGAAGCTTTGAGTGCGACCGCCTGTTCCAGCAGTTGCTGCACATAGGCCACCACCGGGGCATCGTCAACACTGGGGGCTTGGCTTTTGGCGGATCCGGCAGTCTGCATGAAAAATCTCCGATAAGAGCTATTTTGTACTCATATCATGGCGTTGTAACCAGACTTTGTAAATCGCGCAAACCAAAAGAATCAGGACCCGGATTGGCCATACGAATCAGGTTGCAGGTGGAGTTCTAAAAACGCAGGGGCAGCCGTTTGGTGGCCAATCCTGGTCCGACTCAGGTGCGCCGGTCAAGCAACTGCGAGGCCAGAGCCACCATGGCCGTGCGGTAGGCGTTGTCGGGCAGTTGCATGGCGGCGTCAATGGCGCGTTGCGCTTCGGTGGCTGCGGCGCTGCGGGTGGCGACCAAGGCCCCGGTGTCACGCACGATGGCCACGATATCATTCAGCCGGTCCACGTTGCCGGTTTCAATGGCTTCTCGCACGGTACGGCTTTGTTCTGGGTTGCCACGCTGCATGGCCAAAATCAGCGGCAAGGTGGCTTTGCCCTCGCGCAGGTCATCGCCCAGATTTTTCCCCATCTCGGCGCTGTTGCCGTCATAGTCCAGCACATCGTCGATCACCTGGAAAGCCGTGCCCAGCGCTTGGCCGTAATGGGCACAAGCGGTCTCGATCTCTGGGAGGCTACCCGCCAAAATCGGTCCCAAGCGGGCGCTGGCTTCAAACAGTTTGGCGGTTTTGGAGCGGATCACGCGCAAATAGCCTTCTTCGTCCAGCGAGGCGTCGTGCATGTTCATCAGTTGCAGCACTTCGCCTTCGGCAATCACGTTAGTGGCGTCGGCCAGGGTTTGCATCACCCGCATGCTGTTGGCGTCCACCATCATCTGGAAAGCCCGGGAATACAAAAAGTCACCCACCAACACGCTGGCCGGGTTGCCAAAGTTTTCGTTGGCGGTGGGTCTGCCGCGCCTCAAGGTGGACTCATCGACCACGTCGTCGTGCAGCAAAGTGGCGGTGTGGATGAATTCGACCACAGCCGCCAAGTTGTGGCGCTGCGCGCCGGTGTAGCCCAAGGCACCACAAGTGAGCAGCAGCAAAACCGGGCGCAGCCGCTTGCCACCGGCCGAGATGATGTAGCGGGCCACCTCTGCCACCAAGGGCACACCCGAATCGAG
>JBIKHW010000024.1:0-17673 GCA_044361935.1 Limnohabitans sp.
CAGCAGCGCGGGCAGGGTCATGTCGGTTGTGCTCATAGGGGGGTTTAGAAATTCAAGCGGTGGCGGGGTTGCGGCCCAGGATCAGATCAGCGGCTTTTTCGGCAATCATCACCGTGGCCGCGTTGGTGTTGGCCCCAGGGATGGTGGGCATGACCGAGGCATCGGCCACACGCAATCCCCGCACGCCATACACCCGCAATTGGGGATCGACCACCGCATCCGGCCCCAAGCCCATCGCGCAGGTGCCCACAGGGTGGTGGGTGATGCCGCCCAGCTCGCGGATGGACTGGTCAATTTGTTCATCGGTTTGCACCTGCGGGCCGGGTATGGTTTCGGCATCGATCAGGTCGGCTTGCGGGCTCATGCCATAAATGTTACGGGCGGCGCGCACACCCTGGCGCATGGTCTCGAAGTCTTCAGGTTCGGAAAACAGGTTCAGGGCAATGCGCGGTTTGTCTTTGGGGTTGGCCGAGCGCAAGCTGACACGACCCCGGCTTTTTTGGTGCAAAAGGCACACGGTGATGTAGAAGCTGTGCTCCTTGGGTTTGACGATGCCCGGGAACCACAGACCGGCATCAAAACGCACCGGATTGCACAGCAGCTGAATGTCGGGGCGCTCCAGCTCGGGTCGGGTCTTGAGCAAGACGGTGCCGCTGCAAATCTGGGTTGCAAACGGCCCCTTGCCCAGCAAGGCCCACTGCAAAAATGCCAGGGTGGCCTTGTCAAAGCGCAGCTGGTTGATGAAGGTGACCGGTTTTTTGGCTCGGTACATCAACATCATGCGCGGGTGCTCGGACAGGTTGCCACCTACGCCTGGCAGATCGGCCACCACCGGCAGGCCTATCTCTTTCAGGTGAGCCGCCGGACCGATGCCTGAGAGCATCAGCAATTGGGGCGAGTTGTAGGTGCCGCCACTGAGCACCACCTCCAGCCGGGCACGCGCCTGCTGCACCTGGCCGTGGCGGGTGTACTCAACACCCACCGCCTGACCGTTTTCGATCAACACGCGGGTGGCTACAGCATGTGTGAGGACCTGCAAATTGGCGCGGTCGCGCACAGGGTGCAAATAAGCCCGGGCCGAACTGCTGCGGCGACCCCGTGCATCGATGGCCACATCGCCGGCGGCAATGCCTTCGTTGTGCTCACCGTCGTAATCGGCGTTGGCCGCATGACCGGACTTGACCGCCGCTTCGCGCAGCGGGTCCGGCAACAGGTGGCGGTTGTGAATCGGGTTGATCTGCAGCGGCCCCTGGTCGCTGTGATAACGCCCGGCACCGCGCCAGTTGCTTTCCGAGCGCAAAAAGTAGGGCAGCACGTCGTCGTAGCCCCAGCCGGTGCAGCCCAGATCGCGCCACTCGTCAAAGTCACGGCGGTGCCCCCGAATGTGGAACATGCCGTTGATGGAGGATGAGCCCCCCAGCAAACGTCCACGGGGAATCGGCAAACGCCTGCCGTTCAAAAAAGGCACGGGCTCGCCTTCGTAAGTCCAGGTCAGGGACGGACGCTGCAAGGCTTTGAGAAAACCCACCGGCATGCGCACCAGCGGGTGTGAGTCTTCACCGCCAGCTTCGAGCAGCAGCACCTGTTTGCTGCCATCGGCGCTCAGGCGGTTGGCCAACACACAACCGGCTGAACCTGCCCCCACCACGATGTAGTCAAAGTCTTGCATGCGCCTCGTCTCCTTGTGTCGGACTCAGGGCGCTGGGGTGAAGCCAGAGGCTTTGATGATCGGACCCCAGTGGGCCAGCTCCGCCTGCAATTGCTTGTCCACTTCAGCGCCCGAACGGTAGTCGGACACTTGCAAGAACTTGGTCAGCAAAATCTCTTTGACTTCGGGCATGGCCAGCACATTTTTGATGGCGGTCTGCATCCGCTCCAGTTCGGCTGCAGGCAGCTTGGCTGGGCCCCACACAGCCATCCAGCCGTCATCGCCACCGGTGTTGAAGCCCTGCTCTGTCATCGTGGGCACATCGGGCAACAAAGGCGAACGCTGGGGGGCGAAGACGCCGATGTAGTTGAGCTTGCCGCTCTTGACGTGTTGCAGCGCGTCACCGGCCAACATGTTGCCGGTCAGGATCTGGGCCCCCAGCATGTCGATGACAAGCGGACCGTTGCCACGGTAGGGAACCACCTGCATGGGGATGCCGGCCAGCTTGCCAAATTGCAAGCCGTTGAAGTGCGTGTCGCCACCCTGGCCAGCTGTGCCAAAGGTGTTCTTGCTGGGGTTGGCCTTGAGCCAAGTCACATATTCCTTGGCGTTCTTCACACCAATGCTGCTGTTGACCACCATGGCCATCGGGTAAGACGACAGGCGAGCCACCGAGGTGAAGTCGGTGTTCATGTCGTAACCCAGAACAGAGACCGGGTAGGTCAGGTGCTGGAATACGAAGGTGGCGTTGGGCGCAATCATGTAAGTCTGTGCTGTGGGCGACGAGGCTTTGACGGCTTGAGCGGCGAGGCGCCCCCCCACACCCGGACGGTTTTCCACGATCACGTTTTGCTTGAGCTGGTCACGCAGCTTGTCGGCCATCAGGCGGGCCAGGCTGTCCGATGCGCCGCCGGGCGGAAAGCCCACCAGCAGTTTGATCGGTGGCTTATCTTGCGCCATGGCGCCCAGCCCGATGCTGAGCAGCATCGTGGCCAATACAGTGCTGAAAGTCTTGCGGTTCATCATGCTTGTCTCCTTTGGGTTTAAAAATACTCACGCTAGAAAAAACTTATCTGGGTGTGCGCAGACGTTGAAAATGCCAGGCGGCATCACCCAAAGTCTGACCAATCACCATCAGGCGTTTGGCGTAGTGGCCCACGCGGCATTCGTCGGTCATGCCCATCGCGCCGTGCAACTGGATGGCGGCCAGACCGATCTCACGGCCCTTCTGGCTGGCCAGCACTTTGGCGGCCGAAACCAGTCGGCGTCGCTGTACCGGCTCATCGGCTTGCACCACCATCGCGGCGGCGCAGGCCATGGACTTGAGCTGCTCCTGCGCAATGGCCATGTCGGCCACGCGGTGCTGCAATACCTGAAATTTCGCCAGTGGCGCGCCAAACTGTTTGCGGGTGCGCAGGTGCTCGGCGGTGTGCGCAAGCAAGGCATCGACCGCGCCCACGGCCTCGGCGCACAGCGCCGCGGTGGCGGCATCGAGCGCGGCTTCAACGGCTTCAGCCGCCTCTCCCGCCTGACCCAACAGCCGGTCTTCGCCCAGGGCAACCGCATTAAAAGTCACATGGGCCGCACGTCTGTTGTCCAGGGTCTCAAAGCCTTGCACGCTCACGCCCGGGGCGCAGGCGTCCACCACAAAGACCGACAGACCCGCACGGTCGGCCACGCCCCCTGCGGTGCGCGCCACCACCAGCAGCACATCGGCGCTGTCGCCTTGCAGCACCCCGCTCTTTTTGCCATCGAGCAACCAGCCAGCGCCCGAAGGCACAGCACGGGTTTCGGTGTGCTGCCAGTCGTATCGTGCACCGGCTTCGTACACCGCCAACGCCATCTGTTGCTGGCCACTGGCCAGACTGGGCAGCCATTTCTGCTGTTGCGCGTCGCTGCCCAGGCGGGTGAGCACTTGCCCGGCCATCACCGTACTGGCCACAAAAGCCCCATCGCCCAAGGCACGACCCAGCTCCTGCGCCACCAGCATGACTTCGACCGCGCCTTGCTCGCTGCCGCCCACATCGGCAGAAATAGGCAGGCCCAGCAAACCCAGTTCGGCCATGGCTGCGCGGATGTGTTGCGCCTGTTCGGGCGTTGACCTGTTGCCGCGCTGCTCGGCAGGAAATTCACCTGCGCAAAAGCGCTGCACCGCGTCGCGCAGGGCCAGGTGGTCGTCGTTGAATGAAAAATCCATGGTGTATGTCTCAGTAAGCGTCGAGCGTGGCTTTGGCGATCAGGTTGCGCTGCACTTCGTTGGTGCCGCCATAGATCGTGAGCTTGCGCGAGTCCAGGCAATTGGCCGCCAGCGAAACCAGCGTTTCATCTTGTGAGGCGGCGTACAGATGTTCCAGAAACTGTGCTTCAGCCGAAAACGGCACCGCATTAGGTCCGGCAATGTCCACCAGGGTTTCAAAAATCGCCTGGCGCAGCTCGGTGCCGCGCACCTTAAGCATCGAGGCTTCAACGCCCGGGGTCTTGCTTTGCTGGTGGGCGCTCAGCAAGCGCAAGGCGGTGAATTCCAGCGCCATCAACTCCACCTCAAACTGCATCAGTTTGTTTTGCAGCAGCGCGTCTTCGCCCAGGCCTTGCTGCTCGGCCAGCGCACGGGCGCGGGCCAGTTGCTGCTTGCACGAGCCGATGCCCGCGATGCCGGTGCGCTCATGGCCCAGCAGGTATTTGCCATAGGACCAGCCTTTGTGCAGCTCACCCACCAGGTTCTCGACCGGCACGCGCACGTTGTCCAGATAGCACTCGTTGAGGTCATTGCCGCCTTCAAGCATGCGGATCGGCCGCACCGTCAGGCCCGGCGACTTCATGTCGATCAGCAAAAACGAAATGCCCTCTTGCGGCTTGGCCGCATTTGGGTCGGTCTTGACCAACGCAAACATCATCGAGCACCAGTGTGCATAAGACGTCCAGACCTTGTGGCCGTTGACCACAAAGTGCTTCCCATCGGGCTCCAGCACGGCGGTGGTGCGCACCGCCGCCAGATCGGAGCCTGCACCCGGCTCGGAAAAGCCTTGTGCCCACCAGGTGTTGCTGGCCAAGATATCGGGCAGGTATTGCTGCTTTTGCGCCTCGGTGCCAAAGGCCAGCAGCACCGGGGCCAGCATCTGGATGCCGCTGGCGATGATGCGCGGCGCGCCGCCGAGCAAGGTTTCTTCATCAAAAATGTAGCGCTGCACATGGTCCCAGCCCGGGCCGCCTTGCGCCACGGGCCAGCTGGGCGTGAGCCAGCCACGCGCTTGCAAAATGCGAAACCAGGTCACGTAGTCGGCGTGCTCCAGTCGCAGCCCCAGCTCGACCTTACGGCGGATGTCGGCGGGCAAATTGGCTTGAACGAAGGCACGCACTTCCAGGCGGAAGGCTTCTTGTTCGGGGGTGAATTGCAGTTGCATGTCGGGCCTCAATGCACTTTGAAATCAGCCTTGGCCACCACCAGCGCATCCAGCGCAAGCACCGGCACGGCCGAGCCCAGCGGGTAAGCCACCAGCGGGTTGATGTCGATTTCGGTGATGTTCGGGTTGGCGCGCATTTGTGCACCCACTTGCGCCACAACACGGGCGATGGCGGGCACGTCCACCGCCGCCGCGCCGCGGATGCCTTGCAGCACGACGGCAGCTTTGAGTCGGGTCAGCTCAACCGCGATATCTTCTTCGGCCATGTCGGCCGGGATCAGGCGCACATCTTTGAGCGCTTCGATCCAGATGCCGCCCAGGCCCACCAGCACCACCGGGCCCCAATCGGCGTCGCGTTTGGCACCCACCACCAGCTCCAGGCCACGCGGACCCATGGCTTCAACCAGCGCGCCATCCAGCACCAGCTCGGGGCGGTGCTGCTTCACGCTGGCGAACAGCTTGTCCCAACCAGAACGCAGCGCGGCTTCATCGGCCAGGCCCACCAGCACGCCACCCACATCGCTCTTGTGCGGCAATTCGCTGGCTTGCGCTTTGAGAACAACCGGATAACCGATGCGGCTGGCCACAGCTACCGCTTCATCTGCCGTGGTGGCCAGCGCCCCTTGCGGCACCGCCAAACCGGCCTTGGCCAACCAGGCTTTGCCTTGGTACTCGGCAAAGATGCCGTTCGCAGGCACCGCGCCGGGTAAGGGAATGGCCGAGATGGCGGCAGTCTGCGCGCGTGCAGCACGCTGCAAGGCTTCGCCATATTGCGCCACCCGGCGCAGAGCCCGCAAAGCCCGGTCGGCCGAACGGAACAGCGGCACGCCACTGGCCTGGATAGCGTCCATGAAAAATGGCTCCACCGGGCTGCTGTCGCCGGTCAGCACCAAAACAGCGGGCTTGGTGGCTTTGGCAAAACTGGGCACGATGTGCTCAGCCTTGTCACGCTGGGCCATGCTGGGGCCCACCGGGATGGCCAGCACGATGCTGCCAATGCGGTCGTCGTCCAGCATCGTCAGCAGCAGCTCACCAATCAGGCCCGGCTGGCGAATGCCGATGGTGGTGTAGTCCAGCGGGTTTTCAGCCACGGCATAGGCCGGCAACTTGGCCCTGAGTTGCGCCACGGTGAACGGCGTGAGCTCTGGCAAATCCAGGCCCAGATCGTCGGCAAAATCAAGGGCGATGTTTTTCATCGCACCCGAGCCGGTCATGAAGGCGGTGCCGCCAGCAGGCGGCTGGGGGTAGCGCAGCAGCACGGCGGTGGTGTCGAGCAATTCGTCCAGCGAATCGACCACCACCACGGCCTCGCGCTGCAAGAGCGCGGTGGCGGTGGCGTGGTCACCAGCCAATGCGCCGGTGTGCGACTGCGCGGCCTCGCGGGCGCGAGCACTGCGCCCGGGCATCAAAAGCACCAGCGGCTTGCCTGCGGCGCGGGCCTGCGCTGCCAGCTGCAAAAAGACTTGGGGGCGGCGAATTTGTTCCACATAGACGGTGATCACACGGGTTTGTTCGTCTGCGATCAGGGCCGCCAGCACGTCTTCCACACACACCGACACCTCGTTGCCCGTCGAAAATACGGTGGTCACCGGTACACCGCGACCCAGATACGCATCGCGGAGATTGGCAGCCATGAAACCGCTTTGGGCCACCACACCCACGCCCGGCCGCGTCTCGGGTGGGCGGGGCGCCAGCGGCTCAAACGTCACCGGAATACCTGCCGCCAGGTTGGTGAAGCCCATGCAATTGGGGCCGACCAGCAAAATGCCCGCGGCTTGTGCCACACGCGCCAACTCGGCTTGTTTGTGCTGCCCCTCTTCGCCCGCTTCGGCATAGCCCGAGGCGAACAACACCGCTGCTTTGCAGCCCTTGGCGGCGAGCGCCTTCACAGCATCCAGCACACCGGCTTCGGGAATGGCCAGCACCGCCAGATCGATGCCTTCGGTCAATTCGTCCACGGTTTTGACACAGGGGCGGCCGTTGATTTCTTCACTGCTGCGGCTGACAAGGTGCAAAGCTCCGCTGTAGCCAAAGCGCTCCAAGTTGCCCTGCACGAAACCGCCGAACGAACGTGGGTCGGCCGAAGCGCCCACGATCACGATAGAACGTGGATGGATGATGTGATGCACGTCCTGCAGGCCCGGGGCCGTGACAACAGAAAGAAGGGACAAAGGGGTCATGTGAGAGCAATCTTGTGACATATCAGGACCGATTAGATGCACCACAGCGCATTTCTGGCTTAAGTTTTTCTTGATTCTGGCATTCACAAACAATGTTTTCAATACACCAGAAAAGTATTTTCCCATTTTTAAGGGTTTACACCTAAATGAAGAATCACAGTCACAAACCACTTAATCACATTGAAATGACAATAAATAATATAAAAATACGCAAATATTGTTTTCAAATGCGTTTCAAAGACCTGTTTTTGTTCAAATGACAGGTTTCATCACCCTGTGACAACATCTTTTCAAACATGCTATTGCATGCCACAAATGATTTGTTGCATAATTTCAAACATGAGCACCAACGACACCCAGACATCCGGCGAAGACATGCCCATCGACAGCACATTGGGCATCGATGACAGTCGCCCCCGTGGCGGCCGCGCCAACGAAATCCGCAATGTCCTGCAAGAGGAAATAGAAAGCGGTAACTTGCCCCCCGGCGCACTTTTGGACGAGCGGGCCCTGGCCACGCGCTTCAACGTCTCGCGCACCCCAGTTCGGGAAGCCTTGCAACAACTGGCGGCCCGCGATCTGGTTCGCATTGCCCCGCGACAAGGTGTCACGGTGGCCAGGCTGTCCATCAGCCAGTTGCGCGCCATCATGGAATCGGTGGGGGAGCTTGAAGCCATGTGTGCCAAGTTAGCGGCCCGAAGGGTCGACGACGCCCTGCGCAAGGAACTCGACAAGGCCATCGAACGCTGCCAGGACGCAGCAGTGCAAGGCGGCTCGGCCGAATATTCAATGGCCAACACCTTTTTCCATGAAACCATTTACGCGGGCAGCCGTAACCCTTACCTGGCCGACCTGATCCGCAATGCGCGCCGCCAGATCCAGCGCTACCGCATCCGCGACTTCCAGACCAAAACACAGATCAGCAAATCGCTCAAGGAGCACCTACAAGTCGCCCGCGCCATCCAGGACGGCGATGAACCGCTGGCCGCGCAGGCCATGCTGTTGCATGTGCCTTCCGGCTCCTCGGGCTTTTCAGAGTTTCTGGCCCGCATGCCCATGAGCTTCTTTGAAAGCGACGCGGCAGACCACTGAGCCCGTGGCACACAGCCTCACCCAAACCGCCACCTTTTTCACCCCATCAAAAACACCATGACCGCTTTGTCCCGCTCCCTGAATGTGCCCGGTGCCGGGCACAACGCCCCCATCCCGCTGGGCGCCCGCGTCGGCCCGCTGATCTGCTCATCGGGCATTTCGGGCAAAGACCCGGTCACCGGGCAGTTGCCCTCCGATTCGGCCGAGCAAGTGCGTCTGGCCTTTGCCAACATGGACGCACTGCTCGCCGCAGGCGGTGCCACGCTGACCCATGTGGCCAAGCTGCACATCACGGTACACGACAACGCCGTGCGCGATGCCATCAACACCGAATGGCTGGCGCGATTTCCCGATCCGCAAGACCGCCCGGCCCGGCACATCGTGCAGCACGCGCTGCAACACGGCATGGCACTTCAAATCGAAGTGACCGCCTTTGTGACCAATGCCTGACTTCGGCCTGACCCTGAACCGAGGCCTTACCTTCTCTTTTGTGATCCTCTCTTGAAAGACCTAACATGATCATTGACTCACACGCCCACATCCACATGCCGCCCGAGAGCTTCCGTTTCATGGCGGAACTGGTGGGCGGCCGCGCCAACCCCTACACCCTGCCCAAGATCCCCGAAGCCTCGATCCGCAAGGTGGTCGAAGACCAGCTCAAGATCATGGATGCGGTCGGCACCGACATCCAGTTCATCTCGCCGCGCCCCTACCTGCAAATGCACTCGGTCAAACCTGGCAAGGTGACTGAGCTGTGGTCGCAGCACTGCAACGGCCTGATCGCCGAATTCGTCAAGATCGCGCCCGACCGTTTCCGTGGCGTGGCCGGTCTGCCGCAATTCATGGACGAACCGCTGGAGCAGCGCGCCATTCCTGAACTGCGCCGCTGCGTCAACGAGCTGGGCTTTGTCGGCTGCCTGATCAACCCCGATCCGACCGAAGGCCTGGGTGATCCTCCTGGCATGGGCGACGCCTACTGGCACCCGCTGTACCGCGCCATGGTCGAACTCGACGTGCCGGGCCTGATCCACTCGGCCAGCAGCTGCAGCGAGCGGGAGTCCTACACGCTCAAGTTCCTCAACGAAGAGACCATCTCCATCGTCTCCCTGCTGAGTGCCAAGACCTTGGACACTTTCCCCGACCTGAAGATCGTGGTGGCCCACGGCGGTGGCGCAATTCCTTACCAAATGGGGCGTTTTCGCTCGTGGAACGTGCGCAAGGGCGAGAAAGAAACCTTTGACGAACAGCTCAAGAAACTGTATTTCGACACCTGCAACTACAGCGAAGAAGCAATGGAGCTGCTGCTCAAGGTGGCAGGCACCGACAACGTGATGTTTGGCACAGAAAAGCCCGGCACGGGCAGCGCCCGCGACCCACTCACGGGCCGTGACTACGACGACATGAAACCTGTGATCGAGGGCATCGGCTGGCTGACCGACGAGCAGAAGAAAAACATCTTCGAATGCAACTGCCGCCGCGTCTACACCCGCGCATTCCGCACCGACGAACAGTGCTGACCTGCGCAATTTGAGGAACACACCATGGCCCTGAGCAAAGAAGACAACGAGCTGTTGACCCGCGTCGAAAACGGTGCCCCCATGGGCGAGATGATCCGACAGCATTACTGGCTGCCCGCCGTGCCCTCTGTCAAGCTGGAGTCCGATGGTGCGCCTGTGCGCATCCGCCTGCTGGGTCAGAACTTCATCGCCTTTCGCGTGACCGACGGCACGGCTGGCGTGATCGACGAGCAATGCCCGCACCGTAAAGCTTCGCTTGCTTTGGGACGCAACGAAGACAACGGCATCCGCTGCCTCTACCACGGCTGGAAGTTCAACGTCAAAGGCGAAGTGATTGAAGCGCCCAACCACACAGGAGATCAGGCCCAGTTTTGCAAGCATGTGCGCATCAACCGTTACACCACGGTGGACCGGGGTGGCATCGTCTGGGTCTGGCTGGGCACAGGCGACACGCCCCCCCCATTCCCCGAACTGCCCTTTGTCGATCTGCCCGCCAGCAAACGCTCGGTGACCAGCGTGGAAGTGCCCACCAACTGGGTGCAAGGTGTGGAGGCCTCCATGGACTCCTCGCATGTGGGGGTGTTGCACGAATCAACCACCCAGATGACAGCAGGCGGTGGCAATGAGCGCATGCTGATGACCAAGGCGCTGGCCCCCAAACTCGAGTTTGAAGACCGACCTTACGGCTACCGTTACGCCGCTTTGCGCAGCTTGCCCGACGCCAAGGTTTATGCCCGGGTCAACAACTTCGTGATGCCCTGGTTCGGCATCATCTGCCCGCCCGATGCGAACGGTCCGACCACAGTGTTTTTCTCGACCCCGGTGGACGACACCCACCACCGCGCCTGGTTTGTGCACTACAACCCCAACCGCGAACTGGGCATGACCGTGATGTCGGCTTCGCCCGATGTGTGGAACTTCCCGCCGTTGCCACCGGGCGAAGCCAAAGACAACTGGGGCCAGAACCGCGACCTCATGAAGCGCGGCCACAAGACCGGCTTTCCGCAGCACCTGGGCACCGAAGACTTTGCGATGTTCCTGAGCCAGGGTCCAACCTATGACCGCACGGATGAACAACTGTGCTCGGCCGACGGAGCCGTGATCCGCGTGCGGCAGCTGCTGATCAAGGCGGCCAAGGAGTTCAATGACGGCAAAGCACCCACACTGGCGCACCACCCCGAGCTGAACTATCCGGCCATCCAGTCGGTAGGCGGAGTGCTGCCCGCTGGCACCGACTGGCGAACGCTGGCCGACTGACGCCAACCCACACCCGAATCACCCCAACACACCGTTCAGGCCCGTCAGGGTCCGAGTAGGTTAGCCACTCATCGTTTCGGAGACACCCATGAAACTTCCCCGTCGACTGCTCGTGATGGCCAGTGCCCTTGCGCTGACCCTGCCGCTGTCCACACAGGCCCAGCCCAAACCGATTCGCCTCGTGGTGGGCTTTCCCCCGGGCGGCGCGACTGATGCGATCGCTCGGGCGGTGGCCGACAAGCTGCCAGGCGTGCTGGGTCAGCCGGTCATCGTGGACAACAAGCCGGGCGTGGGCGGGCGCATCGCGGCCGATCTGGTGCAGGGCGCACCGCCCGACGGCCTGACCTTCATGGTCGCGCCCAACGCCACGCCCACCTTCCAGATGCTGGTCTTCAAGGACCAGATCAAATGGAACAGCCTCAGAGACTTTGTGCCGGTGGCCAGCTTCGCGTCTTACCCCTTGGGCATGGGCGTACCGGCCAGTCTGGGGGTCAACAACGTGCGCGAGTTTGTGGAATGGACCAGAAAAAACCCGGGTAAAGCCAGCTTTGGCACCCCGGGCACTGGCGGACAAAACCATTTCCTGGGCGTGCAGCTGGCCAAGACGGCTGGCATTGACCTGCCCGTGACCCCCTATAAAGGGTCGCCCCCCATGGTGACCGATCTGGTGGGCGGGCATGTGCCCTCGGCCATCAGCCTGCTCGACGGCATGATGGCGCAGCACCGAGCGGGCAAGATCAAAGTGATCGGTATCTTCACCAAGGAGCGCTCGCCCCTGATGCCCGACATCCCGACCTTTGCCGAACAGGGCATCGACGTGACCTCGGGCGAAGGCTGGACCGGCATGTGGGCCAAGACCGGCACCCCAGCCGCCGAGGTGCAACGCATGGAAAAAGCCATCGCCCAAGTGCTGCAGATGCCTGAAGTCAAGGAGGTGCTGAGCCAGCGCCTCATGGTCAACCCGGTGTTCCGCAACAGCGGGCAGATGGATGCCCTTCAGCGCGCCGAACTTTCACATTGGGAGCCGATCATCAAGGCCTCAGGCTTCAAGGCTGAATAAACGCAGGCCCAAGTCCATGCTCAGCGCCGAAAAAAACCAACAACTGACCCAGGTCGGCCCCGGCACGCCCATGGGCGAGGTGCTGCGCCGCCACTGGCACCCGATTGCAGGCATCGACGAAATCGACCGCAACCCGGTCAAGGCAGTGCGCCTGATGAGCGAGGACCTGGTGCTCTACAAGGATCTGAGTGGTGGCTATGGGCTGGTGGACCGCCAGTGCGCACACCGCCGCGCCGACCTGAGCTACGGCTATGTCGAGTCAAACGGCATCCGCTGCCATTACCACGGCTGGCAATTCAATGCCCAGGGGCAGTGCGTTGAGCAGCCTTTTGAAGATCAGGTGGACCCGCAGGCCCGCCAAAAATGCAAGATCCAGATCAAGGCCTACGCGGTCAAGCCCCTGGCCGGATTGCTCTGGGCCTACATGGGCCCCTTGCCCGCGCCCGAGTTGCCCGACTGGGAACCCTTTCACTGGCCCAACGGTTTTGTGCAGGCGGTGTTTGCCGAGGTGCCGTGCAACTGGCTGCAGACGCAGGAAAACTCCATTGACCCAGTGCACTTTGAATGGATGCACGCCAACTGGAGCCGCCGCCTGCGGGGCCACACGGGCGGCTATGCGCCCAAACACCTGCAACTGGCGTTTGAAGAATTCGAGCACGGTTTTCTCTACAAACGCATCTCTGAAGACACCAACGAGCAGCACCCGATGTGGACGATTGGCCGCGTGTGCCTGTGGCCCAACGGCTTTTTTCTGGGTGACCACTTCGAGTGGCGCGTGCCGGTGGACGACGAGAACACCTTGAGCGTGACCTGGTCGTTCATCCGTGTTCCCCGCGAGCGCGAACCGTATGTGCAAAGCAGCATCCCGACCTGGACCAGCCCGATCAAGGACGACACTGGCCGCTGGATCACCAGCCATGTGATCAACCAGGACATGGTGGCTTGGGTGGGCCAGGGCCGCATCGCCAACCGCACGCAAGAAAACCTGGGTGCCAGTGACCGGGGTATCGCCATGCTGCGGCGACGCCTGTTTGAAGACATGGAAGACGTGAAAGCCGGGCGCGACCCCAAAGGGGTGCAGCGCGATCCGGCCAGCAACCAGCGCGTGTTTTTGCCGAGCGACTCGCGTGATTTTTTTCAACACGGCCTGCCCCTGGCCGACTACCAGCGTCACCCCAAATGGGCGCGGCTTTTGAACCACTTCATTTTTCACGCCGGGCAACCCGAGTGGGTGCAACACGCCCATGCCGAGGCCACCGGCGTGGTGATCCAGCCGATCAGCGTGATCGACCTTTAACCCTCTTGCCATGAGCCCTGTGACAGCCTCCTCCACACTTCAGGTCCGCGTGCAGGCCACCACCTACGTAGCCCAAAACATCCTGGGCTTTGAGCTGGTGCCGCTGGACGCCACCACCGCCTTGCCCGCCTTCACGGCTGGAGCCCACATCGAGTTGCACCTGCCCGGTGGCTTGCGGCGCAGCTATTCGCTGCTCAATGATCCGCAAGATACCCACCGGTACTGCATCGGCGTGAACCTGGACGCACACAGCCGGGGCGGCTCCCGCTACATGCACGAGCAGCTGCGCACCGGCGCGGTGCTGTCCATCAGCACGCCGCGCAACCTGTTTGAGATGGACGAGTCGTCTGCGTTCAATGTGTTCATTGCGGGCGGCATCGGTATCACGCCCATGCTGAGCATGATCGCCCGCTCGCAGGCACTGGGCACGCCCTGGCGTTTGCATTACGCCGCACGCACGCGCAAGCATGCGGGCTTTCTGGATATGCTGGCGGCTTACCAGGGCCAGCCCGGGGCCGAGGTGCAGCTCAATTTTGACCAAGAGCCCGGCGGCCGGATGCTGGACCTAAACGCGGTGATCTCGGCAATGCCTGCCGGTGCCCATGTGTATGCCTGCGGCCCGACCCCGCTGCTGGCGGCTTACGAACAAGCCAGCGCCGGCTTGCCACCCGAGCGCGTACACCGCGAATACTTTGCCGCGCAAGAAGCTGCTGCCACCGACGGCAGTTACACCGTGACGCTGGCGCGCAGCCAGAGCACGCTGCAAATCAAACCTGGCCAGACCCTGCTCGACGGCCTGATCGCCATCGGCGCAGAGCCGACCTTTTCCTGCCAGCAAGGCATTTGCGGCACCTGCGAAGTCAAGGTGCTGGAAGGCACGCCCGACCACCGCGACATGGTGCTGACCGAAGCCGAACAAGCGGCCAACGACCGCATGATGGTCTGCTGCTCGGGGGCCAAAAGCGCCCGGCTGGTGCTTGACCTGTGAATTGATTTTTTGACCTGAACCCCTGGACACTCCGATGAGCGAACCCCTGATCACCTACGAACTCGACGGCAACGTTGCCCTGATCGGCCTTAACCGGCCGGACAAGCGCAACAGCATCAACGACCCGCTGATCGACGAGCTGCGCGCCTCCGTGCTGCGCGCCCATGAAGAAGCCGATGTGGCGGTGCTGTTTGGCCACGGCACCAACTTTTGCGCCGGACTGGACCTGGCCGAAGCACTGGCCCGCGCCACCGGACAGATCAAGCCACCGCGCAAGCGCAAGCGCCACAACTGGCACGAGGTGTTTGACCTGATCGAACGCGGCCCCATCCCCTTTGTGGCGGCCTTGCACGGCGCGGTCGTGGGCGGCGGCCTGGAGCTGGCCACTGCAGCCCATGTGCGAGTGGGTGACGAGACGGCCCTGTTTGGCCTGCCCGAAGGTCAGCGCGGTATTTTTGTGGGCGGTGGCGGCACGGTACGTATTCAGCGCGTGGTGGGCACCACGGTGATGATGGACATGATGCTGACAGGTCGCCTGCTGACAGCGGCCGAAGGCTTGCAGGAAAAAGTCATCCGCTATGTGACGCCGGTCGGCGAGGCCCTCTCCAAAGCCAAGGAGCTGGCCCACCGCATTGCCAAAAACAGCGTGGAAACCAACTGGATGATCGTCAACGTGTTGCCGCGCATCCACGACATGACGCACAACGATGGTCTTTTCGTTGAGCAACTGAACTCGGCCCGCGCCCGCCCGCCCGAAGCCGAAGCCCGTCTGCGTGAATTTGTCGACGGCAAAGCCAAGAAGATCCAGGACAACCAAGCCTGAACCGCGACCCCACACCTGAACATGCCCATGAACGATTTTGACTTTTTCAGCGTCAGCGATGACGACCGCGCCCGCGCACTGGCCCACGCCAAAACTGCTGCCGCCGAGGCAGCGCATATCCCCGACATCCCGGCAGGGACCGCACTGCGCCCCATCCGTCGCGTGGCGGTCATCGGTGCCGGCACCATGGGCGGTGGCATCGCCATGTCGCTGGCGGGCATCGGCATCCCGGTCACCCTGATCGACGCCAATGCCCAAGGGCTGGAGCGCGGCCTGCAGCGCGTCAAGGACAACTACGCCACCAGCGTCAAGCGCAGCAAGCTGGCGCAATCCGACATGGACCAGCGCGTAGCGCTGATCACAGGTTCGCTGCAGATGGCCGATGTGAAAGACGCCGACATGGTGATCGAGGCCGTGTTTGAAGACATGGGCCTTAAGCAAGACATCTTTCGCCAGCTCGATACGCTGTGCAAACCCGGCGCGATTTTGGCCACCAACACCTCGGGCCTCGATGTCGACCAGATCGCCGCCGTGACCGCCCGCCCACAAGACGTGGTGGGCGCGCACTTTTTCAGCCCGGCCCATGTGATGCGTTTGCTCGAAGTCGTGCGCGGCGCGCAGACCGCTCCCGATGTGATCGCCACCTTGATGGATCTGGGTCGGCGCATGGGCAAGATCGCGGTGCTGGCGCGCATTTACCCGGGCTTCATTGGCAATGCGCTGTTTCGCAACTACACCCGCGAAGCGCACTTTCTGGTGGAAGACGGCGCGCTGCCACACGAGGTGGACGCCGCGCTCACGAAATTTGGCTACGCCATGGGCATCTTTGCGGTGCACGACATGGCGGGCAACGATGTGGGCTACCAGACGCGCAAGGCACAAATGGCCACCCGCCCCACCGACCGTCGCTGGAACGACCTGATCATGAAGCTGTGTGATCTGGGCCGTCTGGGCCAAAAAAGCGGCAAGGGCTGGTACCGCTACGAAGCCGGTGACCGCACGCCTCACCGCGACCCGGAAGTCGAAAAGTTCATCGCCGAAGAGTCGGCCCGCATGAGGCTGCCTCGCCGCACCATGAGCGGAGCCGAGATCGTCAAACGCTGCCTGTACGGCATGATCAACGAAGGCGCGAAACTGCTGGAGCAAGGCATCGCCTTGCGACCCGGCGACATCGACATCACCTACCTCACAGGTTATGGCTTCCCGGCGCACCAGGGCGGGCCCATGTTTCTGGCCGACCGGATCGGGCTGCCCCGTGTATTGGCCGACATCGAACGTCTGCACGCAGAATATGGTTTTTGGTGGCAACCTGCGCCGCTGCTGCAACAGCTGGTGCACGAAGGCAAAAAGTTTGCCGACTTGCCACACTGAACCTCAAGGACACCGCCATGGATCTGGGCCTCAAGGGCAAACAAGCCATCGTCTGCGCCTCCTCGCAAGGCCTGGGCTATGCGTGTGCACTGGCGCTGGCGCAAGAAGGCTGCGAGGTCTTTATCAATGGCCGCAGCGCCAACAAGCTGGCACATGCGGCGGACAGTCTGCACCATGCCACCGGGGCCCGCATCACACCGGTGCAAGCCGACCTGAACACCGACGCGGGCCGCAGCGCCTTGCTGGCCGCTTGCCCCGCGCCCGACATTCTGATCAACAACAACGCCGGGCCACCGCCCGGCCAGCTGGCCGACTGGGACCACGCGGCCTGGATGAGCGCATTGGAGAGCAACCTGCTGTCGGCCGCGCTGCTCATGCGCGACGTTATGCCCGGCATGCGGGCGCGCCGCTTCGGACGCATCGTCAACATCACCTCGGCCATGGTCAAGACGCCGCATGCGGCCATGGGTTTGTCCACCGCCGCACGGGCCGGACTGACGGCGCTGTCCAAGGCGCTTGCGCGCGAAGCCATCGTCGACAATGTGACCATCAACAACCTGCTGCCCGAGCGCTTTGACACGCCCCGGCAAGAGTTCATGGCCCAGCGCATGATGAAAGAGTCGGGTATCACCCGCGACGAGGCCCGCGCCCGCATCGCGGCCACTTTGCCCGCCAACCGCTTGGGCGACCCGAAAGAGTTCGGCGCAGCCTGCGCTTTTTTGTGCGCCACCACCTCTGGCTTCATGACCGGACAAAACCTTCAACTCGACGGCGGAGCCTATAGCGCGTTGATCTGAGCGCCAGGCGTTCAGGCAAAGAAAAAGGCGTCCTGTTGGACGCCTTTTTCATTTCGGAGGCCGCAGCCCCCGGATATTGGAGCGATCAAGCCTTGGCTTTGGCCTTGCCCATGGCGGCCTTGACCGAAGCTTCGGCTTGGGCAGTGGCGGCCTTCATGCTGGCTTCGGCGCTGTCAGCGGCTTGCTTGGCCACTTTTTTCAGGGTCTCGGCAGCGCTTTGGCTGGCTTCGTAGGCGGTCTTG
>JBIKHW010000026.1:0-17544 GCA_044361935.1 Limnohabitans sp.
AGTGCGCGAGGTCTGTCGGTTGCATGCGGCTGGCGGCCGATCCGGCGCGCGCATAACTGAAGTGGTGGCCTTGTGCGTCGTGGCTCACAAAGTACATGCCGGTGGGCGCTTGTGCGTCGCCCAGCACGGTGTGGGTGTCCACGTTCTCGCGCTGCCACAAGTCCATGAGTCGCTCGCCCCAGCGGTCGGTGCCCAAGCGGCTCAGGTAAGCCACGCGTGCGCCTGCCCGCGCTGCGGCAATGGCGGCGTTGCTGGTGTCGCCCCCAAAGCCTTGCAGGTACATGGGTGGCTCGTCGGGGGCTTGGCCCGGGGTTTGGTTGAACTCGACCATGGCTTCTCCCAAGGCCACGATGTCGAGGGTTTTGGAGGGGTGTGTCATGTGAATAAATGCAGAAAAGGTTCAGTCTGTGGTGGGAAAATCACCAGCAAACCGCCCACGCGATGAATGGAGTAAAGCGACATGGCACACGATTTTGTACTGAGCTCTGCTTGCAAAGGCTTCTCCTTGGCGGCCGAGCCTTGCGCGGTGTCGCAGTTGGGCGTGCGCGTCTGGCATTTGCTGGACGATGCGCTGGCCTATCCGGTGGCCGTGTTGCGCCGCCCGGCGCTTGCGCACAGCCTGGCTTGGATTTCTTGTTGCGGCAGCACCCCCATGCGCGAGTCTGGTTTTTGGTCGATTCGTTGGCGCAGTTGCAGACCTTGACCGACTGGGCACGGAGGCCGTCAGCGCCCTGGTGCGCGGTGTGCAGGCGCTGGTGCAGCAAATCGATGCACAGCACCTGTGGGGCGATGACGAGGTCTTGTTGTCGGCAGGTGGTTCTGCCGTGTTCGATCTGGTGATCCCGATGCTCAAAACCCAGGTTCAAAGCCGTCCGGTGCGAGGCGTGTTGCGCTCGGGCTGTTACGTGACGCACGACCACTGGAACTACGCCCGTTACCTGAAACTGGTGGAGGCGCGTGAGGGCTTGAGCGAATCGCTGCAGCCCGCGCTGGAGGTGTGGGCCATGCACCACCTTTGACAAGTGGCGCTGGATGGTGGTCATCGAAGACGATGGCCGCATCAGCGGGGCGATCAGCACGCCTTTTTGAAAGCTCACTTCAAACCGTTCAATGCCTCGGCCGGGTAGCCTGGGCGGGTTTTGCAGTCCTCGATGTACTGCTCAATGATGGCTTCGTAGCTGGCATCGGCCCGCAGGCCCAATGCATGTGCGCGCTCAAAGGTGCAGCCCTTGGCCCAGTTGTCCACGATGGCGGCGATGCGTTCGTCCTTTTGGAAAGTCACGCGGGCGCGCACGGCGGGGCCAGCCACTTTTTCCAAAGCGGCCAGCATGTCGCTGACCTTCACATTCAAGCCTGGCAGGTTCAGCGCCATGCGGCCACCGAAGGCTTCGCGGCTGGCCTCGAACACGGTGATCAGGCCATGTACGGTGTTGCCCGGCGAAGAGATGGGGTGCGACACGGCGGCATCCACCGGGCAGGTGGTGGCGGTGCCTGCCAAAGGCTCGCGGATGATGCCGCTGAAGAACGAAGACGCTGCGCCATTGGGTTTGCCGGGGCGCACAGCCACCGTCATCAAGCGCGCGGCGCGGCCGTCGATGTAGCCCTTGCGGGTGTAGTCGGCCACCATGTGCTCGATCATCAGCTTGTGCGTGCCGTAAGACGTTTGCGGCGTGGGCAAGGTGGTGTCGGCCACCAGCGCAGGCATGGGGTTGGCCGCATCGGGGCCGAACACCGCGACCGAGCTGGCAAACACCAGGCGTGAGGCTTTTCCTGAGGCGCGGATGCTGTCGAGCAGCAAGCGCGAGCTGTCCACGTTGGAGCGCAGGCCCAGGTCAAAGTCGAGTTCGCACTCGCCCGACACTGCTGACGCGAGGTGGAACACGCCATCAAAGCCACTCTTGAACAAATCGCCTTGTTCCAGCATGGGGCCTGCGTGGCCCTTGACGCGTTGGTCGACCAGAAGGTCGGCAGGCGCGGGAAAGAGGTCGGCAATGACCAATTCGCTCACGTTCTGGCCATTGAGTTGGCCACGTTTCAAAATCTCGCGGGACAGTCGGGTACCCAAAAATCCGGCACCGCCGGTGATCAAAATACGCATGGGGGTCCTTGTTCAGTGGTTGTCTTTGGGCACGGCCGAGCCGCGCTGGCCGACCAAAAAGTCCATGTCGGCGCCTTCGTCGGCTTGCAGCACATGGTCAATGTAGAGTTTCCAGTAGCCCGAGTTCATGGCGGGGGCTGGCTTTTCCCAAAGGGACAAGCGCTTGGCCAGATCCTCGTCGCTGATGAGCAGTTGCAGTTTGCGCTCGGGCACATTGAGTTCGATCATGTCGCCGTTTTGCACCACGGCCAGCGGGCCACCGGCCGCAGCTTCGGGTGTGGTGTGCAGCACTACCGTGCCATAAGCTGTGCCGCTCATGCGGGCATCCGAGATGCGCACCATGTCGGTGATGCCTTTGCGCAGCACCTTGGGCGGCAATGGCATGTTGCCCACCTCGGCCATGCCGGGGTAGCCCTTAGGGCCGCAGTTTTTGAGCACCAAAATGCAGTTCTCGTCGACATCCAGACTCTCGTCGTCGATGCGTTTGTGGAAGTCGTGGCTGTCTTCAAACACCACGGCGCGCCCGGTGTGCACCATCAGCGCTGGGGTGGCCGCGCTGGGCTTGATGACCGCGCCTCGCGGGGCCAAGTTGCCCCGCAGGATGGCGATGCCCGCTTTTTCCTTGAACGGGGCTTCGAAGGTCTTGATCACACGCGGGTCGTAGTTGACGGCGCCCGCGATGTTCTCGCTCACGGTCTTGCCGCTCACAGTTACGATGTCTTTGTGCAGTAGGTGCTCGATCTCTTTCATCACCACCGGCAAGCCACCGGCGTAGCAGAAATCTTCCATCAGATGCTCGCCTGAGGGCTGCAAATTCAGCAGACAAGGCAGTTCGCTGCCCAAGCGTTCGAAGTCGTCTACGGTGAGTTTCAGGCCGAGGCGACCGGCAATCGCGATCAGGTGGATCACCGCGTTGGTCGAGCCACCAATGGCGGCCAGTGTGCGGATGGCGTTTTCAAAAGCTTGGCGTGTTAGCACCTTACTGATGGTCTGGTCGGTGTGTACCATCTCGACGATGCGGCGACCTGCATCGCGCGCCAGCACATTGCGGCGACCGTCTACTGCTGGGAAAGCGGCGTTGCCGGGCAGACCAACGCCCAGTGCTTCGACCATGCTGGCCATGGTGCTGGCCGTGCCCATGGTCATGCAGTGGCCGTGGCTGCGGTGCATACAGCTCTCGGCTTGAAAGAAGTCGGTCAGCTTGAGTGTGCCTGCGCGCACTTGCTCGCTCATGCTCCACACGCCGGTGCCCGAGCCCAACTCTTGGCCGCGCCATTTGCCGTTCAGCATGGGGCCGCCTGAGACACCTATGGTGGGCAAGCCCACGCTGGACGCGCCCATCAGCAAGCTGGGGGTGGTTTTGTCGCAACCCATCAGCAGCACCACGCCGTCGATGGGGTTACCGCGAATGGATTCTTCGACGTCCATGGACGCGAGGTTGCGGTACAGCATGGCGGTGGGGCGCAGCAGGGTTTCGCCCAGCGACATCACTGGAAACTCCAGCGGAAATCCTCCTGCCTCGTACACACCAATCTTGACCTGTTCGGCCAGGGTTCGGAAGTGCGAGTTGCAGGGGGTCAGCTCGCTGAAGGTGTTGCAAATGCCGATGACCGGTCGGCCATCAAACTGGTCGTGCGGCACGCCTTTGCCCTTGACCCAGCTGCGGTAGGCAAAGCCATCGCGGTCCTGGCGGCCAAACCATTGCTGGCTGCGCAGGTCTTCGGTTTTTTTGCGGGGAGGGCTGCCGTTGTTGTCGCTCATGGTGCGTGTCCAGGTTGTGGGTAAGTTGTAAATCCTGAAAATCCTATCGTATGACGATAGAAAATCAATTCGGGTTTGTAAAACCAGCGAGATGGGGCAAACCCTAGACACCAAAACGACTGCGCCTAGGGTTTACCAGAGTCTGTCTCGGGCCTTCAATCATCATATGATAGGGCGCTCGATCGCTGCATCCCCATGACCAACAATTTCCACAAAAATTCTCTTGATTTATTGGGCCAAGCCATTTTGTCTGGTCGCTATGCGGTGGGTGCGAGCCTACCTCCGGAGCCTGTTTTGTGTGAAGAGTTGGGTGTTAGCCGCACCGTGGTGCGCGAAGCCATCAAGTCACTGGTGGCCAAAGGGCTGATTTCGACAGGCCCCAAGGTGGGCACACGGGTCATGCCCGACGCGCACTGGAACTGGTTTGATCCCGATGTGGTGGCCTGGCAGGCCCGCTGCGGCCTGACGCCCGAGTTTTTGAAAGACTTGCAGGAGCTGCGCCGCGTGGTCGAGCCCGCTGCGGTTCGCTTGGCTGCCGAGCGTGCCACACCCGAAGACATTGCCCACATCGAAGCCGCCTACCTTGGTATGAAACAAGCCGTGGAAGAGGGCGGCGATTACGTCACGCACGATCTTCGTTTTCACGAAGGTTTGTTGCAGGCCTCGCACAACCGCATGCTGGTGCAAATGAGCAAGGCGCTCAATGCTTTGCTGCGCACCAGTTTTGAAATTTCCACCCGCATCATAGATGGCCCGAGAAATTCGCTCCCGCTGCACCGTGCCGTGCTCACCGCCGTCATCGCCCGCAACCCGGTCAAGGCCGAGCGGGCTGTCTTGGTTTTGATCGAGGGGGCTCGGCAAGACATCGATCTGGTTCTGGCTTCGTGTCTCAAGTTGCCGGTGGTCTCGGGCGCGGCCACCCCCATCCAATCGACAACCAGGACCCATCAACAAGCCGCCAAAGAAGCGGTAACAAATGCGGTCAAGGCAGTGGCCTGAGCCGAAAGACACGCATGCAAAAGACGATCAACGCTTTTTTCAAACTGCTGGAATTTCTGGTGGTGGCCTGCTTGGTGGCCATGGTCATCATGGTATTTGGCAACGTGGTGCTGCGCTACGGCTTCAACTCGGGCATTTCCATCTCGGACGAGATGTCGCGCTATTGTTTCATTTGGCTGACCTACATCGGGGCCATGGTGGCCATGCGCGAAAAAGGCCACCTGGGGGTGGACACGCTGGTGCGCCGCTTGCCTCTGGGTGGCAAGAGGCTGTGTTTTTTCTTGAGCGAAATTCTCATGTTGCTTTGCAATGCACTGTTTCTCTTAGGCACTTGGAAAATGCACGATTTGCAAGTGACCAACATCTCGGTGGTGGTGGGCATCTCGATGATCTGGATTTATGGCATTGGCTATTTGACCGCCTCCGTCATGGGCATCATGAACCTGCAAAAGTTGTTCCAATTGTTGACTGGACAACTGGCTGAGGCGGATCTGGTGCTGGTGGTCGAGTCTGAAGACAAAGTGGTCCTTGCCGAGATTGAACCTGAAGTGCGGGGGCGCGCATGACCATCGCGGTTTTTGTATTCAGTCTGCTGGGGGCCATGGCCTTGGGCATGCCCATTGCCTATGCTTTGCTCGTGTGCGGTCTGAGCCTGATGGCCTTCATGGCCAGCAACGGCATGATCAACGCCTTCGACAGCCAGATTTTGGCGCAGCGCTTTGTGGACGGTGCGGACAACTTTCCGCTGCTGGCCGTGCCGTTTTTCTTGCTGGCCGGGGAGTTCATGAACGCGGGCGGTTTGAGCCGCCGCATCGTGAATTTGGCCATGGCCTGGGTGGGACATTTCAGGGGCGGTCTGGGCTATGTGGCCGTCATGGCGGCGGTCATCATGGCGTCGCTCTCGGGCTCGGCCGTGGCCGACACCGCGGCGCTGGCGGCTTTGTTGATTCCGATGATGAAGCGGGCGGGTTACAACGTGGGTCGCTCGGCCGGTTTGATCGCTGCCGGTGGCATCATCGCCCCAGTGATTCCGCCCTCGATTGGGTTCATCATTTTTGGCGTGGCCGCCAACGTGTCCATCACCAAGCTGTTTTTGGCGGGTATCGTGCCTGGTCTTTTGATGGGCGCGGCTGTGGGTCTGACTTGGTGGTGGCTGGCTAAGCGCGAGGATGTGCAGCCTGCACCGCGCATGCCCGTGTCCGAAAAAATCAAAGCCACTCGTGAAGGCGTTTTGGCCCTGGGCTTGCCGGTCTTCATCATTGGCGGCATGAAGTTCGGTGTATTCACGCCGACCGAGGCGGCGGTGGTGGCGGCGGTCTACAGCTTTGTGGTGGGCGCGTTCATTTACCGTGAATTGCAGTGGTCCAAACTGTATGGTCTGATCTTGGCAGCGGGCAAGACCACCTCGGTGATCATGTTTTTGGTGGCGGCAGCCATGGTCAGTGCCTGGCTTATCACGGTGGCCAATATTCCGACCGAAGTGGCTCGCATGATGGAGCCGCTCATGGACAACAAGACCTTGCTGATGCTGGTGCTGATGCTGCTGGTCATCGTGGTGGGCACGGCGCTCGACTTCACGCCCACCGTGTTGATTTTGACGCCCGTGCTGATGCCATTGGTCATCAAGGCGGGCATCGACCCGGTTTACTTTGGCGTGATGTTCATCATGAACAACGCCATTGGCCTGATCACGCCACCGGTGGGCACCGTGCTCAACGTTGTCTGTGGTGTGGCCAAGATCAACATGGATACGGCCTTTAAAGGCGTCATGCCTTTTTTGCTGGCACAGTTGGGTGTGCTGGGCCTGTTGATCGCTTTCCCGGCCATCGTCATCGTGCCGATGAAGTGGATGCTGAGTTGATTTCGTAACCCTGTGTGTTTTTTTTATAAAGGAGACAGTCATGTTGAAACGCAGAAATTTGGTGACCCTGATCGCGGGCACATTCTTGGTGGCATCGAGCGCCATGGCGCAGTTTGCTGAACGCAATATCAAGTTCACCAACGGTGTGAACGAAGATCACCCGGTGGGTTTGGGCGTCAAAAAAATGCAAGAAGTCTTGGCCGCCAAGACCGGCGGCAAGATGAAGATCACCGCCTTCTGGGGCGGCTCTGCAGGCGGCGACTTGCCAGCTACCCAGGCCCTGCGCGCAGGCACGCAAGAGATGGTCTGCACCTCCAGCTCGCCGCTGGTGGGCATCATCAAAGAGCTGGGCGTGTTCGATTTGCCCTTCTTGTTTGCCAATGAAAAAGAAGCTGATGCCGTACTCGACGGAGCCGCTGGCAGGTACTTCAATGCCAAGCTTGAAGCCGCAGGCCTAGTGAACTTGGCGTATTGGGAAAATGGTTTCCGCAACCTCACCAACAGCAAGCGTCCCGTGACCAAGCTGGAAGACTTTGACGGCGTCAAAGTGCGAGTCATGCAAAACAACATCTTCCTGGACACCTTCAAGACGCTGGGCACCAACGCTGTGCCCATGGCTTTTGGCGAGGTGTTCACCGCTTTGGAAACCAAGACCATCGACGGTCAGGAAAACCCCTTCGTGACCATTGAAACCTCCAAGTTCAATGAAGTGCAAAAGTTTCTGAGCGTGACGCGCCACGCCTACACACCTTTCCTGGTGCTGTACAGCAAGAAACTGTGGGACCAACTCAACCCTCAGGAACAAGCCGTGTTGCGTGAAGCTGCCATGGAAGGTCAGAAAGTGCAACGTGCGGCCAACCGCGCTTTGAACGAAAAATCTTTGGCCAGCTTGAAGACCAAGGGCATGCAGGTCAACGAGGTGAACGCAGCTGAGCAAAACCGCATCCGTGCTAGGGTGGCTTCGGTGTATGACAAGCACAAGGACTCGATCGGTGCCGAGGCCATCAAGGTGGTGCAAGACGAGTTGAAGAAGTCACGCGGCGGTTGATCCACGCGATCAGTTTTTTGCGGAACCCACAAGCTCCACAGCAGACCGCTGTGGGGCTTTTTTAACGACCGAAAAGGGTGCTGCCATGAAAATGACGCAACTCGAAACCATCCGCCTGGGTGAATTCCCTAACATCATCTGGGTGCGACTGCACACCGACGAGGGCCTAGTGGGTCTGGGCGAAACCTTCATGGGTGCGCAAGCGGTCGAAGCGTATTTGCACGAGTGGGTGGCCCCCAAGTTGGTGGGGCAAGACCCGCTGGCCATCGAGTCGCGTCAGCGCGACATCACGGGCTACTTGGGCTGGCGTGGGTCCGGGGTGGAGACCCGTGGCAACTCGGCGGTCGACATCGCGCTGTGGGATATTTTTGGTAAAGCCGCAGGCATGCCGGTCTACACCGCTTTGGGTGGCAAGAGCCGCGATGAAATTCGTGTGTACAACACTTGCGCGGGGTACCAGTACATCCGCAGCAACGTGAACCAGACCAGCAGCAACTGGGGGCTGGGCAACAACGCCGGACCTTATGAAGACTTGCAAGGCTTTTTGCACCGCGCCGACGAGGTGGCCGAGTCGCTTTTGAGCGAAGGCATCACCGGCATGAAGATCTGGCCTTTTGATGTGGCCGCAGAAAAGTCGCACGGCCAGTACATCAGCCCGCAAGACCTGAATACGGCGCTGGAGCCGTTTCGCAAAATCAGGAATGCGGTGGGCGACAAGATGGACATCATGGTCGAGTTTCACAGCCTGTGGCGCTTGCCTATGGCGCAAAAAATTTCACGCGCTTTGCAAGAGTTCGACACCTTCTGGCACGAAGACGCGATCCGCATGGACAGCCTCGATTTGCTCAAGCAATACGCGGTGGACTGCCAAGCGCTGATTTGTGCGAGCGAGACGCTCAGCTACAAGTGGGGTTTCAAAGATTATTTACAAACCGGTGTAGCGGGTGTGGCCATGCTCGATTTGAGCTGGTGTGGTGGCCTCACCGAGGCCCGCAAGATCGCCGCCATGGCCGATGCATGGCAACTGCCCGTGGCCCCGCACGACTGCACTGGGCCAGTGGTGTGGGCCGCCTCCACCCACTTGTCACTGCACGCGCCCAATGCGCTGATCCAGGAAAGCGTGCGTGCTTTTTACAGCGGCTGGTACAAAGAGCTGGTGACTGAGTTGCCGCAGGTGAGGAACGGCATGATCAGCCTGAACGACAAGCCCGGATTGGGACTGGAGTTGTTGCCTGATTTGCACCAACGTGCCGATGCGGTGGTGAGGGTCAGTCGCTGATCAGCCGCGCCCCACAAAGGGCATGTTGGTCGCCATCACGGTGGTGAACAAGATGTTGGCCGACAGGGGCAGGCGGGACATGGTCATGAAGGTCTCCACCACGGCGCTCATGTCCATGCGGGGCTCGGGTTTGATGCTCAGGTCTGCTTGGTGCACGCCTTGCGCCATCTTGAGGGTCATGTCCGAGGCCACGTTGCCAATGTCGATCTGACCCACGGCGATGCTGTAGGGGCGACCATCCAGAGACGCTGCACGGGTCAGGCCCGAGATGGCGTGTTTGGTGGCGGTGTAGGCGATCGAGCCCGGGCGCGGCACATGGGCCGAGATGGAACCGTTGTTGATGATGCGGCCCCCTTGTGGGCTTTGCTCTTGCATCAGCTTGAAGGCGTACGACAAGGTGTAGAACGCCCCGTTCAGGTTGATGTCCACCGCACGGCGCCATTCGTCGCCCGACAAGTCGCCCGGTAGGGTGTAGGGCAGGGAAATACCCGCGTTGTTGAACACCAAATCGAGGCGGCCAAAGCGCGTACGAATCTGCTCAAACAGCGCTTTGACTTCGGATTCTTTGGACAGGTCTGTCGGGATGGCGTGCGCGTTACCAGCGTTGGGGCCTGCTTCCGAGACAGCCGTGGCCAGTGCATCGGCACGGCGACCGACCATAACAACCTGCCAGCCTTCTTTGAGCAGAGCGAGAGTGCAGGCTTTGCCGATGCCGGAACTGGCACCAGTAACAAGGGCGATTTTGGACATGGTGCTGTCTTTCTATTTGGGTTTCAACATCTGTGGGTTTCAGGCGTTTTGAAAAGAAATTTGAACCTTGAGCGATTGGCTCTTATCGGCCGCCAAATCAAAGGCTTCGATGGCGCGGTCCACAGGCATGATCGCGGTGATGACCGGTTTGCCGTTGACCAAGCCTTCGTTCAAAAAGCGCACCGCGGTAGCAAATTCGGCATGGAAGCGGAAGGTGCCGCGCAGGTCCACTTCTTTGGCCACCAGTTGCGTCATGGGCAGGCTGATGTCGCCGCCCATGCCCACGGTGATCAGCACGCCACGCGGGACGATGGTGTCCAGGCCCACGCGCAATGCGGCTTCGCTGCCCGAGGCTTCGAACACGGCGTCAAACTGGCCTTTGTCCACTTTGTATTTGTCCAAGGCTTCCGGCTGGGTCTTGAGGTTGATGGTCTCGTCCGCGCCCATTTCCTTGGCGCACTTTAGCGGCAAGTCAGCGATGTCGGCCGCCACGATGCGGGCGGCACCGGCACGGCGCAAAGCGCCAATGAGCAGTGAGCCAATCGGGCCGCAACCTGTGACCAGCACTTGCTTGCCCAGCACGCTGCCTGCGCGCTGGATGGCGTGCAGGCCCACCGACAAAGGTTCGGCCAGTGCGGCTTCAGACAGGCTCAGGTGGTCGGCAATCGGGTGGGCTTGGTAGCCCTCGATGATGATTTGCTCTGAAAACGCGCCCTGAATGTGGGGGAAGGGCATGGCGCTGCCGTAAAAACGCATGTTCAGGCAATGGTTGTGCTGGCCTGCCTGGCAAAAGCGGCATTGGCCGCAAGGGCGCGAAGGCGAGATGGCGATGCGCTGGCCTTTGACAGTTCCCTGAACGCCCGAGCCCAAACCCTCCACCACGCCCGAGACCTCGTGCCCCAGCGCAATGGGTTGCTTGATGCGCACGGTGCCAAAACCCCCGTGTTGGTAGTAATGCAGGTCCGAGCCGCAAATGCCGCCAAAGGCCACATTCACGCGCAGTTGGTGTTCGCCCAAAGCGGGCAGTTCGGTGTTTTCAATGCGCAGGTCTTTGGCCGAGTGGCAGACAACGGATTTCATGGGAGGTTCCTCGCAAAAGATTCAAAGGGTGGCGGTCACGCCGCCGTCAACGTAAAGGATATGGCCGTTCACAAAACGCGAGGCGTCCGAGGCCAAAAAGACGGCCGCGCCGCCCAGGTCTTGCACATCGCCCCATCGGCGGCTGGGTGTGCGGCCCACCAGCCAGCTGCTGAACGTGGGGTCATCGACCAGCTTTTGATTGAGTTCGGTTTTGAAGTAACCCGGGCCAATGCCGTTGACGTTGATGCCAAACTGGCCCCAGTCAATCGCCATGCCTTTGGTCAGCATCTTCACTGCGCCTTTGGTGGCGGTGTAAGGCGCAATGCCGGGGCGACCCAGCTCGCTTTGCACTGAGCAAATATTGATGATCTTGCCGCGACCGCGTGGGATCATTTTCTTGGCCACCGCCTGGCCCACGAAGTACACGCTGTCCAGGTTGGTCTTCATGATGGTGTGCCAATCGCTGTCGGCATACTCGTGCAGCGGACCGCGAATCTGCATGCCCGCGTTGTTGATCAGGATGTCAATCGGGCCTTCGGCCTCGATTTGGTCCACCGCCGCGCGCACGCTGTCGGCATCGGTCACGTCAAACACCGAGATGCTGACCGACAAATTTTGTGCCTTCAAGGTGTGCGCAGCGGCCTCGACCTTGCTGGCCGTGCGGCCGTTCAGGATGACATGGGCCCCGGCCTGCGCCAGGGCTTCGGCCAGTGCCAGGCCAATGCCTGCAGAAGAGCCTGTGATCAGGGCGCGGCGGCCCGAGAGTTGAAAAGAGTCCAGAACATTCATCGCATCAATAACCATTTAAGAGGAACCATCACCAAGCTTGGAAAGGCAATGAGCGAACCCATGACCACCACCTGGGATATCAAGAAAGGCATGACACCACGGATGACGTCATGCATCGGAATGCGGCCTACGCCGCAGACCACGTTCAGCACCGTACCGACCGGCGGTGTGAGCAGACCGATGGCGTTGTTCATGATGAACAGCACGCCAAAGTAGACCGGATCAATGCCCGCTTCGCGCACCAGGGGCATCAGCACGGGCGTGAGGATCAGCACCGTGGGCGCAAAGTCCAGCGCCGTGCCCACAATCATCACCAGCAGCATCAGCATGACCATCAGCAGTGTTTTGTTGTCGATGAAGGGACGCAAAATTTCGACGATCTGCGCCGGGATATTGGCCACCGTGATCAACCAGGCCGACACCAGTGCGGCCGCCACCAGGAACATCACGACTGAAGAGGTTTTTGCGGCCGCCAAAATGATGCCGTACAGATCCTTGATCTTGATTTCGCGGTAGATGAACAGACCCACGAACAAGGAATACACCACCGCCACCACGGCTGCTTCTGTGGGTGTGAAGACGCCCATCTTCATGCCGCCAATGATGGTGATGGCCAGCAGGTAAGACCAAAATGCGTTGATGGTCACCGAGATGCGTTCTTTGAACGGCACTTTCTCGGCCACCTCGACCTTGTCCTTGCGGGCCACGATCCACCAGGTCACGATCAGGGCAAAACCCATCATGAGCCCCGGAAAAATGCCCGCCATGAAGAGCTTGGAGATCGACACGCCGCCAATCACGCCAAACAAAATGAAGCCAATCGACGGGGGGATCACGGGCGCGATGATGCCACCCGCTGCGATCAGTCCAGCCGAGCGGTCCATCCGGTAACCGGCTTTGCGCATCATGGGCAGCAAGACGGCGGCCAAAGCGGCCGTGTCGGCCACGGCCGAACCCGACAAGCTGGCCATGACGATGGCCGCGAACACCGCCACATAGCCCAAGCCACCCCGGAAGTGACCCACCCAGACCATGGCCGAGTTGACGATGCGTCGGCTCATGCCGCCCGCGTTCATCAGCTCACCGGCCAGCATGAAAAAGGGCACGGCCATGAGCGGAAAGTTGTCAGCGCCGTTGATCAGGTTCTGCGACACGATCTGGGTGTCGAAGTTGTCCATGTGCAGCATCAAGGCCACACCCGAGACCAGCAGCGAAAACGCCAGCGGCATGCCCAGCGCCATGGCGGCGAGCAGCGAAACAATGAACACAATGACGGTCATTTGGGTGCCCTCTGGGTGTGCGCGATCGCGACCTCTTCAGAGTCTTGCACCTGGATCAAATCGCTCTCCTGGAACTTGCCCTTGGCCAGCTGCACCAGCTTGCCCAGAATCATCAGCCCCATGGCCACGCTGGTGATGTAGCCCACGCCATACACCCAGCTCATTGGGATTTCGGTCACGGCCGAGCGCGTGGTGGCGTTGATGCCGTGTTGTTTGAGGGTGCCGTAAAACATCAGGCAGCAGCAGCCCAGCATCATCAGATTGGAAAGGGCGAAGGCCACTTTTTTGCCGCGCAGGCTGAGCTTGCGCACGATGGAGTCCAGACCCAAGTGGCCGTTTTCACGCATGGTGACAATCGCGCCCAGGAAAGTGATCCAGATGAACAAAAACCGCGACAACTCTTCCGAGCTGATGATGCCGTCGTTGAAGCCGTAGCGCAGCACCACGTTACCAAACACCATGATGACCATGGCCGACAGCATGATGACCAACGTGACTTCGGCCAGCTTGAAGAAAAGGTCGTTGATTTTTTTCATGGTGCCATCAAAAAAGCCCCCTCCAAAGAGGGGGCGTGTTATCGGTCAAATCATCACTTGGTGTCTTCGATGGCCTTGAGCAAAACCGGGCCGTTCTTTTCACCAAAAGTCTTGGCAATCTCGGCCGACACGATCTTCTGGAACGGGGCCATGTCCACGTTCTCGATCACCTGCATGCCCGACTTCTTCAAGTCGGCCACCACCTTGCCCGCATTGGACGCGTTCAAGTTGCGTTGGTAAGTGGCGGCTTCGCGTGCGGCATCCACCACCACTTTTTGGTAGTTGGCCGGCAGGCTGTCGAACTTGGCCTTGTTCATGGCCACGACCAGGGGCGAGTAAACGTGGTTGCTCACCGTCAGGTGCTTTTGCACTTCGTAGAACTTGGACGACCAAGTCACGTTGATCGGGTGCTCTTGGGCGTCAAAGGTGCCGGTTTCGAGCGCGGTGTACAGCTCGGCAATCGGCATGGGCGAGGGGTTCATGCCCAGCAGGCGGAAGGCCTGGATGTGATACGGGTTGGGTGTGGAGCGGATCTTCAGGCCCTTCAGGTCATCGGGCTTGTTGACAGGGCGCTTGTTGTTGGTGAAAGCGCGCCAGCCGTTTTCCCAATAGGCCAGGCCCTTCAAGCCGTGCGGGGACAATTCGTTGAGCACGCCCGTGCCCACCGCACCGTCGAGCACGTTGTAGGCGTGTTGCGCGCTGCGGAACACAAAGGGCAGTTCCATGGCAGCCGTGTTGGGCACGATGCCGTTGAAGTTGGAGGCACCGCTGGAGACGATGTCGATCGTGCCGCCGCGTGTGCCGTTGATCATGGCCGCGTCGTTGCCCAACTGGTTGGCCGGGAACACGGTGATTTCGACATCGCCGTTGGTGCGTTGTTTGACCAGCTCGGCCAGCTTCAGGGCGGCGGCGTGCTGGCCGTCGGTGGCGTTGACCGCGTGGCCCATTTTCAGGTTGAACTTGGCAGCGTAGGCGCTGGAGCCGATGGCGGCGACCAGGCAGGCGAGAAGGATGCGGGAAAGTTTCATGGTGTTGTCTCCGGGTTGATTTAAAGGACTGTCGCGAAACTCAATCGGTGGGCAGCGCGTACTCATCTGCGCTGAAGACGGTGTGAAACACGGTGCCATCGAACATGGCGATCATGTCTTTGGACACTTCTTTGCTCTTCATACGCACCTCAGAGGCCAAGGCGATCTCGATCGCCTCGCGGCTCGGGTAGCGCACGGCCAGCACCATGCCAAAGTGCGGGTCCTGGGTGTCGCTTTCCACCTGCCGCAGCACGCGCACTTCCTGGGCACCCGGAAAGCGGGTCCACAGGGGCACCAGGTTCTCGCGGATGTAGCGGTTGAAGGCGTCTTCAAGGCCGGGTTTGACTTGGCCTTGGAAAAATGCGCAGCGGATGAACATGGGCAATCCTTGTTGAAAATCAAAGGGCAGGGTGCAGGCGGCTGTGCAAAGCCTGGAGCGCTTGGGTGACCATGTCCTGCACGGTTTCAGTGATGGGCAAGGTGATGACATCGGCCTCATCGGTCTCTGGTTTTTCGAGGGTGCGGAACTGGCTGTCGAGCAAGCCCGGTTGCATGTAGTGGCCCACACGCTGGTGCATGCGCTGCGCAATCAAATCGTAGTCACCATCGAGAAACACAAAACAGACATCCCCCGCTTGCTCGCGGATGCGGTCGCGGTACACCCGCTTGAGGGCCGAGCAGGCGACCACGCGCCCTTGTGGGTGCGCTTGCGCCAGGTATTGGCCAATGCGGTCCAGCCAAGGCCAGCGGTCAGCGTCTTGCAGGGCAATGCCTGCACGCATCTTGGCCACACTCTCCGGCAGGTGCAGGTCATCGCCGTCCACCATGTCCAGGCCCAGGCGTTCACTCAGGGCGGCGGCCATGGTCGACTTGCCGCAACCGGACACCCCCATGACGATCAGGCGCAAAGGCGAAGTGTTCATGTCGTTGGACCGCAGATCACTTCACCATCGCCTTGCACTCGGGCACGGGCGTGCGCAAGGGCTGGCCAGAAATACCGGCTTGCATGTTGGCAAAAGCCAAATCGGCCATGGCCTGGCGCGTTTCGGTGGTGGCGCTGGCCATGTGCGGGGTCAGCACCACGTTGCGCATGGCCCACAGTGCCTCGGGCACGTTGGGCTCGTTGGCGAACACATCCAGGCCTGCGCCCGCGATGGTGCCGTTTTGCAAGGCGGTGATCAGGGCCGCTTCATCGACCACGCTGCCACGCGCCACGTTGATCAAAAAGCCGCGCGGCCCCAGCGCCTTCAGCACTTCGGCGTTGATCAGGTGTTGGGTGCCTGCGCCGCCAGGCGTGATGGCCACCAAAAAATCCACGTTCGCCGCCAATGCCGCTGCTGTGGGGAAAAACTGAAAACCCGAATCGGGTTTTTCGCTGCGTGCGGTGTAGGCGATCGACATGCCAAAAGCCTGCGCCCGCTGGGCGATGGCCTTGCCAATGCGGCCCAGGCCCACGATGCCCAAGCGGGCACCCGACACCTTGCGGCCCAAAGCCATGGGGCCACCAGGCCACTGGCCTGCACGCACAAACTGGTCCGCTAGCGGAATGGCACGGCCCACCGACAGCACCAGACCCATGGCCAAGTCGGCCACATCGTCGGTCAGCACGTCCGGGGTATGTGTCACGGGGATCCCGTGCTCGATGGCGGCAGGCACATCCACGCCGTCATAGCCCACACCAAACACCGCCACCACTTTGGCGTTGGGCAGCTGCGCCAGCAGGCTGCGCGGCACACTGGCCTCGCCCGTGCCGGCCACACCCACGATGCGGGGAGCCAGGTCGGCAAAAGCGGTCGGGTCTGTCACATGGGTGCGGTCGTGCACGGTGTACAGCGAATCCAAGGCCTTTTGGTAGAAGGGGTGCAGTTTGGCCACGGCCAGCACATCGGGTTTGGACAATTCAAAACTCCCGCTTTCTTCTTATGGACAGCGCTGTCCAAGACGATTAAAAAAATGAAACTCTTGTCGAGGGCCTATTCCTGAGCTTCGTTGGGAAAATCTGCTTCGGACAAAATCGACCCTCAAAACCTGTGGGATAGCGCTATCCTATAGACCTTGAGGCTCAACACTTCTACGGATAAACCCTTGCCCAGCCCACTTGCCCAGACCAAAAAGCACCGCGCTTCAGGCCGCGTCACCTTGAGCGATGTGGCCCGCGCCGCCGGTGTCAGCCCCAGCACCGTGTCGCGGGCGCTGCGCGGCGAACGGGCCGTGGACCCGGCCCTGATCGAGCGCGTCACGGCCGTGTCGGGCATGCTCGGCTACGTGCCCGACCCGGCGGCCCGGGCGCTGGCCTCGCAACGCAGTGACCATGTGGGCATGCTGATTCCGCTGCTGTCCAATGCCTTGTTTGTCGACCTGCTCGACGCCGCGCAAACCAGTTTTCGCGCCGCCGGTTACCAGACCCTGATGGGCGTGACCCACTACAACCCCAGCGAAGAAGAGCAACTGCTGCGCGAGCAATTGCTGCACCGCCCGGCCGGTTTGCTGGTCACCGGGCTGGACCACAACCCGGCCACGCGGCAGCTGATCGCCCGCAGCCAAGTGCCCTGCGTGCACCTGATGGATTTGCCCGCCAGCGACGGCGACGCCTTGTACTGTGTGGGCTTTCGTCAAACCGATGCCGGTGCGGCCATGACGCGCCACCTGCTGGCCAGTGGCCGCCGTCGCATCGCCTTTGCCGCTGCGCAACTCGACCCGCGTGTGATGCAGCGCCTGTACGGCTGGCGTCACGCCTTGCAAGAGGCCGGTGCCTTCGATCCCACGCTGGAATTCCTCAACCCCGCGCCCTCATCGCTGGCCTTGGGGGGCGTGATGTTCGAGCAAATCATGCAGCAGCGCCCGGCTGTGGACGCCATCTTTTTTTGCAACGACGACCTGGCCCAAGGCGCCTTGATGGCGGCGCTGCGCATGGGCGTGTCGGTGCCGCAGCAAGTGGCCATTGCCGGCTTCAATGACCTGACCGGCAGCGACCAGATGTTGCCCCCCCTGACCACCGTTCGCACACCACGCGCCCGCATCGGCCAGGCCGCCGC
>JBIKHW010000239.1:0-5431 GCA_044361935.1 Limnohabitans sp.
TCCTGGGCAAACAAGCCATTGACGACGACTGCAACCAGACGGGCCAGATGCTGGCCGCTTTGGCCGATTTGCCCCAAGCCACATTCGCCTCCAAGGTTGAAATTGTGGACGGCAAAGCCCATGTCACCCGCGAGATCGATGGCGGCCTGGAAGTGCTGAGCATCAGCTTGCCTGCTGTCGTGACCACCGACCTACGCCTGAACGAGCCACGCTACGTGACCTTGCCCAACATCATGAAGGCCAAGAAAAAGCAGCTCGACACCTTCAAGCCCGAAGACTTGGGTGTCGATGTGGCTCCCCGAATCAAGACCCTCAAGGTCGCGGAACCCGCCAAGCGCAGCGCCGGCATCAAGGTGCCCGATGTCGCCACCCTGGTGGACAAGCTCAAGAACGTGGCCAAAGTGATCTAAGGACTGAACAACATGACTTCCCTTGTTACTGCAGAACACGACAACGCTTCCATCAAAGGCGCCACCCTGAACACCGTCACGGCCGCTGCAGCATGCGGTGGTGACGTGCACGTGCTGGTTGCGGGTCACAACGCTGGCGCTGCTGCCGCTGCGGCTGCCCAGATCGCTGGCGTAGCCAAAGTGATCCACGCCGACAGCGAAGCCTTGGCTCATGGCCTGGCCGAAAACGTGGCCGCGCAGGTGCTCGCCATTGCTGCCAACTACAGCCACATCCTGTTCCCCGCCACTGCTGCGGGCAAGAACGTGGCCCCCCGGGTCGCCGCCAAGCTGGACGTGGGCCAAATCAGCGATGTGACGCAAGTGTTCTCTGCCGACACTTTTGAGCGTCCGATCTACGCGGGCAACGCCATGGCCACAGTGCAAAGCCTGGATGCCACCAAAGTCATCACCGTACGCACCACCGGCTTTGACGCCGCAGCCGCCACGGGTGGCAGCGCCGCTGTGGAAAGCGCAACAGCTCAAGCCGACAGCGGCAAGAGCAGCTTCAAGGGCAGCGAGATCGCCAAGAACAACCGCCCTGAGTTGACCGCCGCCAAGATCATCGTGTCGGGTGGCCGCGCTCTGGGCAGCTCGGAGAAGTTCAACGAAGTCATGACCCCTTTGGCTGACAAGTTGGGTGCAGCGATTGGTGCCAGCCGCGCAGCGGTGGACGCCGGTTACGCCGCGAACGACCTGCAGGTCGGCCAGACCGGCAAGATCGTCGCGCCTCAGTTGTACATCGCGGCCGGCATTTCGGGTGCGATCCAGCACTTGGCGGGCATGAAGGATTCCAAGGTGATCGTGGCGATCAACAAGGACCCCGAAGCACCGATTTTCAGCGTGGCCGACTTTGGCCTCGAAGCCGACTTGTTTGCGGCTGTGCCTGAGTTGACACAGGCGGTTTGAATTCAATCACCGGCGAGCCACCGAGCGCTTGATTGGGCTCGGTTCACAAAATAGACAAGAGACACAAGATGCTGACCATCAATTTATTCAACGGCCTGGTGTACGGTTCCTTGCTCATCATCATGAGCTCTGGCCTGGCGCTGATCTACGGACTGCGTCGTGTGGTGAACTTTGCGCACGGCGGGCTGTACATGTTGGGGGCCTACATTGGCTACACGGTGGCCATGTACAGCAATTTCTGGGTGGCTCTGGTGGCTGCGCCTGCGGCCATGGCGCTGTTTGGCGTGTTGCTCGACCGCTATGGCCTGCGCCTGCTGCAGGACCGCGAACCGCTCTCCGTGATGCTGGTGACCTTTGGTCTGCTGCTCATCCTGGAAGACCTGGTGGTCTTCATCTGGGGCAAGGCCAATTACTCGCTGTTCACGCCCGACTTGCTTAACTTCACCGTTGACCTGCTGGGCAACCAGGTGCCCGCCTACCGCATTGGCGTGATCGTGGTGGGTCTGTCCGTGGCGCTGGGTTTGACGCTGTGGCTGCGCTTTTCTCGTATAGGTTTGTTTGTGAGGGCTGCCAGCACCGATCCGGTTACCACCTCCATGCAGGGCGTCAACACCGATGCGGTCAGTGCCGGTGTGGTGGGTTTGGGCAGTGCGCTGGCGGGGCTGGCCGGTGTAGTGGCTGCACCCTTTTTGTCGCTCTCGCCGCACATGAGCTCGGATGTGCTGATTGACTCCTTTGTGGTGGTGGTGATCGGCGGCCTGGGGTCGCTGGCCGGTGCATTCGTTGCCGCGCTGCTGCTGGGGATGATGCAGGCCATTGGCGCGGTCTACATGCCGCAGCTTTCGGTACTGCTGCCCTTCATTTTCATGATCGTCATCCTGATCTGGAAGCCCTCCGGTCTGGCCGGCAGCCGCACTTGAACCCGGAGCACACACCATGCGTTTTTCCAAAATTCTCCTGTTGGCACTGCTGGCCTTGCTGGCCGGCGTGGCCATCGCTTACCTGACCCCCTCCAAAAGTTTGCTGGGCCTGTTTGCACAGGCTGTGATCTACGCCATCTTCGCACTTGGTGTGGGGGTGCTCTTGCGACAGAACGGCCTGACCAGTTTTGGCCATGCGCTGTTCTTTGGCGCGGCCGGTTACGCCATGGGCGTGATCCTGGCCCTCGACTGGATAAGTGCCGAGTTGGCCATCCCGGTGGTGTTGCTGGGCATTGGCGTATTGGCCTTTTTGATTGGACTGGTCATCGTGCGTGTGCCGGGCATCGCCTTTGGCATGCTGACTTTGGCCATCGGGCAAATGGCCTATCTGCTGGCCACCCGCTCGCGTGGCCTCACCGGTGGTGCAGATGGCATGAGCGTGAGCTGGCCCGCCACTTTGTTTGGCGTCAAGCAATCTGTGCTGCTCAAACCGGACACGCTTTTTCTGATTGTCTGGACCGTGATGGTCGCGGTCGCGGTGTTGGTGATCTGGATTTTGCGCACCCGCTTTGGTGCCATCACCGAGGCGATTCGTGACAACGAGGAGCGCGCCCGTTTCATCGGCATCACCACCACCGTGCCGCGTGCGCTGGTCTATGCGCTGTCGGCCATGGTCACGGGTGTGGCCGGTTTGCTGTCGTCGTTCAACGCCGGTTTTGTCTCGCCCGAGAGCCTTCACTGGAGTGTCTCGGGCATTGCCCTGGTGATGGTGGTGGTTGGTGGCTTCAAGTCGGTCATCGGCCCCATCGTGGGGGCCATCGTGTATTTCCTGTTCAAGGATCTGCTGGGTGACTACGCCACCTACTGGATGGCGATATTTGGGGCCACCCTGATCGCCGTGATCGTCTTCTCGCCCGACGGCATCGCCGGGGCGCTGGAGCGCCTGTTCAAACCCCGCGCCAAGCATGGCGCGGCCAACGGCCCCCGTGGCCATTGACCTGCACAACCGGAGAACACCATGACTGCCTTTGTGCTTGAAACGCGCGACGTGGCCATCCACTACGGTGGGGTCAAGGCCCTAGACGGCGTCTCGCTGACGCTGGAAAAAGGTCAGATTCGCGGCCTGATCGGCCCCAATGGTGCTGGCAAATCCACCGTGATTGACGCCATCACAGGACGCCGTCCGCTGACCCGTGGCCAGGTGATCCTGGACGGCCAAGACGTGAGTCAGCTGGGTGCGGTGGCACGCCGCCGCCTGGGCCTGTCACGCAGCTTCCAGCGCACCAGTATCTTCAACGGCATGCCGGTGCGCAAACAGGTGGAGTTGGCCTCTTACAAAATGGGCGTTAGCGACTCGGCCGCCGATGCTGAAGCCGTGCTGCAAGAACTCGACCTGGCGCGCATGGGCGAGGTGATGGCCGAAGACCTGGGTTATGGCGAGCAACGCCGATTGGACCTGGCGCTGGCCCTGGTCGGCCGCCCCAAGATGCTGATGCTCGACGAGCCCATGGCGGGCTTGTCGGTCAAGGAGTCGCTGGATCTGGCCCAGCACCTTAAAGCGCTGACTTCTCGTTGGGAGGTGTCGGTGCTGCTGGTTGAACACGACATGGACGTGGTGTTCGGCATCTCGGATGCCGTCACCGTTTTCGAATTGGGCCGGGTCATCGCCAGTGGCGAGCCAGCCCAGGTGCGCGCCGACCCCCGTGTGCGCGAAGCTTATCTGGGAAGTGCAGCATGACCCGACTCCTCGACCTTCACAACGTCAATGCCTTTTATGGCGCGGCCCACATCCTCCACGGCCTCAGTCTAAATGTGAACGCAGGCGAACGCGTGGCCCTGATCGGTCGCAATGGCGTGGGAAAGACCACAGTGGTCAACACCATCCTGGGCCTGGCCCAAATAAGAGGTGGCCACATCCGCATGGGCAACCAGGACATCATCCGTCCACGCCCCTACACCGCCGCCCAGCACGGCATGACCGTGGTGCCGCAAGGCCGCCGCATCGTGGCCAACCTGACAGTGGAAGAAAACCTGCTGCTGGGTGCCGCTACCAGCCGCAAAGGGCCCTGGAATGTGCCCGAAATTTACAAGTTGTTCCCCATCTTGCAAGAGCGTGCCCACACCCCGGGCACGGCACTCTCCGGCGGGCAGCAACAGATGCTGGCTGTTGGCCGCGCGCTCATGGCCAACCCGGACCTGATCTTGCTGGACGAACCGACCGAAGGCCTGGCCCCGGTCATCGTGGACCAGCTGGCTGACATCTTCAAGCGCGTGGCCGACCAGGGCACGGCCTTGTTGCTGATTGAGCAAAACCTCAGTCTGGTAGTGCGTGTGGCGCATCGCTATTTGGCCATGGCCAAGGGCCATGTGGTGGCGCAAGGCCAGGTCGAGAACACCCCCCAAGGGCTCAAGGACATCGAACAACACGTTTTGGTGTGAGGCCCGGATCTCCGGGCCTTGTGTGTAAGCAGTGAAGCCATTTTTGGCATTTTTTTAATCAAGGAGACATCATGTTCAAACCCACTCGAATCCAACAACTGGTTGCCATCGCCACCCTGGCCACGGCGCTGCCTCTGGCCGCTCAGGCGCAGGGCAAAGACCCGGTCCGCGTGGCGCTGATCACGTCCAAGTCGGGTGGCTTCGCCACCATGGGCGCTGACGTGGCCAACGGCATCCGGTTTGCAGTAGAAGAAGCCAACGCCCGTGGCGGCGTGGATGGCCGACGCGTCATCGTGGCCGAAGGTGATGACGAAAGCACGCCCGACGCCGGTCGCCGCGCCGCCGAGAAACTTTCGCGCGAAGGCCATAACCTGATCATCGGCCCCATCAGTTCGGGCATTTCCTTGACCATCAGCCAAAACCTGAGCCGCTGGGATGCCGCCCTGATTGGCACCATCAGCAAGGCCGACCGCCTGACTGCTGATGCTTGCAACACCCGCTTCATCCGCACCAACCACTCGGATGCGATGGACATGGCTATGGTCAACGACTGGCTCAAGGGCATCCCAGGCAACAATTTCGCCATCATGGCGGCCGACTACCTTTGGGGCCAGGATTCGGCTAAAGCCTTTGAATCTGCGGTAACGGCACAGGGCAAGAAAGTGGCACTCAAGCTGATGGTGCCCATGGGAACCAAAGACTACGCGCCCTACATTC
>JBIKHW010000240.1:0-5424 GCA_044361935.1 Limnohabitans sp.
CACCACGGAGGCATGGGGACGCTCGCCCGTCTCGCTGTGCTGAGACATGGAGACAAAGCCGTATTGCTCTTTTTCAGCAGTCACGCTCTCGTCGCTGACCAAGGCCAGAATGTCTTCGTCAAAAATCTCGCTCTTGCGGTCGGCCAATTCCTTAAACTTGGCAAAAGCGTTGTTGATTTCGGTTTCGCTGTCGAGCGTGACGCCCAGGTCCTGCAAACGCTGTTTGAACGCGTTGCGACCGCTGAGCTTGCCCAGCACAATCTTGTTGGTGGTCCAGCCTACATCCTCGGCACGCATGATTTCGTAGGTGTCACGCGCCTTGAGCACGCCATCTTGGTGAATGCCCGAGGCATGCGCAAAGGCGTTGGCGCCGACCACGGCCTTATTGGGCTGCACCACAAAACCGGTGGTCTGGCTGACCATGCGGCTGGCGGCCACGATGTGGCTGGTGTCAATGCCGATGTCGAGGCCAAAATAGTCGCGGCGCGTCTTGACTGCCATGACCACTTCTTCGAGCGAGCAATTGCCCGCACGCTCACCCAAACCGTTGATGGTGCACTCGACCTGACGAGCACCGCCGATCTTCACACCCGCCAAAGAGTTGGCCACCGCCATGCCCAGATCGTTGTGACAATGTACAGACCAAATCGCTTTGTCGGAGTTGGGAATGCGCTCGCGCAAGGTGCGGATGAACTCGCCGTACAACTCGGGCACGGCATAGCCCACAGTGTCGGGCACGTTGATGGTGGTGGCGCCCTCGGCGATGACGGCCTCAAGTACACGGCACAAAAAGTCCATGTCGCTGCGGTAGCCGTCTTCCGGGCTGAATTCCACATCACCCACCAGGTTGCGGGCAAAGCGCACCGACTGCTTGGCCTGCTCAAACACCTGATCGGGTGTCATGCGCAGCTTCTTTTCCATGTGCAGGGGCGAAGTGGCAATGAAGGTGTGAATTCGCCCGCTGTTGGCACCTTTGAGGGCTTCGGCCGCACGAGAGATGTCGCGGTCATTGGCGCGGGACAAAGAGCAAATGGTGGAGTCTTTGATTGCGTCGGCGATGCTTTTGACCGCTTCAAAATCGCCATTGGAGCTGGCGGCAAAACCGGCTTCGATCACGTCCACGCGCAGGCGCTCCAGCTGGCGGGCAATGCGCAGCTTCTCGTCGCGGGTCATGGAGGCACCGGGCGACTGCTCGCCATCGCGCAAGGTGGTGTCGAAAATAATCAATTTGTCAGTCATGTTCACTCCTGGTCAAAAACCGCAAGTCCAAGCAAAAATGCAAAAGGCCCGATGCGGATGGCATTCGGGCCTTTAGGGAAAATGTTTGCGTGCGCTACACATCCCGCCCGAGGGGCGCTAGCAGTAGTGCAAACAAAGAAAATTTCATACAAACACTGTAGCACAGTTCAAAACACGTGCTGTCTTTCAGTTGACATCACTGGTGCAGGCCCCGCTCATCGGGCTCGTCGGTGGAGGTGCTGATCATGCTGGTGGGCTGGCCTTTGGCCTTGCGCCAGATGTAAATCACGTAACCACTCAAACCGTATGCCACAAACAATCCGAACAAGACCGTCGGTGGATCGATGTTCACCGCCGCTATGCCCAAAGCCACCAGCACCAGCGTGGCAAAAGGCACGCTCTTTTTCATGTGCATGTCTTTGAAACTGTAAAACGGCACATTGGTCACCATGGTCAGGCCCGCAAACAGGCACACGGCAAACATGCCCCAGGACACCGCTTTGGCGGGCACGGCGTTTTCAAACATGATCCACACAAAACCCATGACCAAAGCCGCTGCCGCAGGCGAAGGCAGGCCCTGAAAATAGCGCTTGTCGACCACGCCCGTGTTGACGTTGAAGCGGGCCAAGCGCAAGGCTGCACAGGCGCAATACACAAAAGCCGCAATCCAGCCCCAGCGACCCAGCTCCTTCAAGGTCCAGACATACGCGATCAAGGCGGGCGCAGCGCCAAAAGACACCATGTCGGACAGCGAATCCATTTGCTCGCCAAACGCACTTTGTGTGTTCGTCATGCGGGCCACACGGCCGTCCAGGCTGTCGAGCACCATGGCGCTGAAGATGCCCACGGTGGCCAAATCAAAACGGCCATTGATGGCCATGACGATGGCATAAAAACCCGCAAACAGCGCTGCCAAAGTGATCATATTGGGCAACATGTAAATGCCCTTCGAGGGTTTGCGCACCGGCGCTGAGCCGTCTGCGTCTTCAGCAGTGTTGTTGGTTTTGTTCATTGTCCATTCCTGTTGCGGTTTTTTGGATCCATCCCGTGTCAGCTGAGTTTAAGGCAGACCCAGCGCCCAAGAAAAAGGCCACCTGAGTGGCCTTTTCCCATCTTGCCCAAAGGCCAGATCAGTTGCGAGTCTTGTCAACCAGCTTGTTCTTGGCAATCCAAGGCATCATGGCGCGCAATTGTGCGCCCACGACTTCGATGGAGTGCTCGGAAGTCAAGCGACGACGTGCGGTCATGCTGGGGTAGTTGGTCTTGCCTTCCAAGATGAACATCTTGGCGTATTCACCCGTCTGGATGCGCTTTAAGGCATTGCGCATGGCGACGCGAGACTCCTCGTTGATGACTTCAGGACCTGTCACGTACTCGCCGTATTCGGCGTTGTTCGAGATCGAGTAATTCATGTTGCCGATGCCGCCTTCGTAGATCAGGTCCACGATCAGCTTGAGTTCGTGCAAGCACTCGAAGTAAGCCATCTCTGGGGCATAACCGGCTTCCACCAAGGTTTCGTAACCCATTTTGATCAGTTCAACCGCGCCACCGCACAGAACAGCCTGCTCACCGAACAAGTCGGTTTCGGTCTCTTCTTTGAAGTTGGTTTCGATGATGCCGGCCTTGCCGCCACCGTTGGCCATCGCGTAGCTCAGGGCCAAAGCACGGGCCTTGCCGCTCTTGTCCTGATGAATCGCGACCAAGTGGGGCACGCCGCCGCCTTGGGTGTAGGTGTTGCGCACGGTGTGGCCGGGGGCCTTGGGTGCGACCATCCACACGTCCAGGTCTTCACGGGGAACAACTTGGTTGTAGTGCACGTTAAAGCCGTGGGCGAAGGCCAAAGAAGCACCTTGCTTGATGTGGGGGGCCACGTTGTTGTTGTACACCTCGGCGATCATTTCGTCAGGCAACAAGATCATGACCACGTCGGCGGCTTTGACCGCGTCGTTGACTTCCATCACGGTCAAGCCAGCTTTGCCGACTTTGTCCCACGATGCGCCACCTTTGCGCAGACCGACGACAACTTTGACGCCGCTGTCGTTCAGGTTCTGGGCGTGTGCATGGCCTTGCGAGCCATAACCAAGAATGGCAACGGTCTTGCCCTTGATAACGCTCAGATCACAATCTTTGTCGTAAAAAACTTTCACAGGGTTCTCCTTAGGAATAAAACAGGTTCAAGGGTTGAGTTTAGACGCGCAAGATGCGCTCGCCGCGCCCGATACCGCATGCACCCGTGCGCACGGTCTCCAAGATGGCACTGCGGTCGATCGCCTCCAAAAAGGCGTCGTTCTTCGATTGGTCACCGGTCAGCTCGATGGTGTAGCTCTTGTCGGTGACATCAATCACACGGCCACGGAAGATGTCAGCCATGCGTTTCATTTCTTCGCGTTCCTTGCCCACGGCACGCACTTTCACAAGCATCAACTCACGCTCGGTGTACGCGCCTTCGGTCAGGTCCACCACCTTGACCACCTCGATCAGGCGGTTCAGGTGCTTGGTGATCTGCTCAATCACGTCATCCGAACCAGCGGTCTGGATGGTCATGCGCGACAAGCTGGGGTCTTCGGTCGGGGCCACGGTCAAGGACTCGATGTTGTAGCCACGGGCCGAAAAAAGCCCCACCACGCGGGACAAGGCGCCCGCTTCGTTTTCAATCAATACAGCAATGATGTGTTTCATGTGTGATTCCTCTTTTTGCGACGGCATGCAGCCAGGAAAGTTTGGCGCAGTGAATTGCCGTTTTTCGCCGCCCTCCCCTGCGCACGGTAATGCGCAGGCTTGGCGGGCAATAGATTCGTCCAGTGTGATGAATTAAAGATCTTCAGCGCCCATTAGCATCTCGGTGATGCCTTTGCCAGCCTGAACCATGGGGAAGACGTTTTCGGTGGGGTCCGTGCGGATGTCCAGGAAAACCGTGCGGTCCTTGAGCCTGCGTGCTTCGCGCAAAGCAGGCTCTACATCCTCAGGCTTTTCCACCAAGATGCCGACGTGGCCGTAGGCCTCGGCCAACTTCACGAAGTCGGGCAAAGCATCCATGTAGCTGTGGCTATAACGACCGGAGTAATCAATCTCCTGCCACTGTCGCACCATGCCCAAGTAACCATTGTTCAGGGCGACGACTTTGATGGGCGTGTTGTATTGCAGGCAGGTCGAAAGTTCTTGGATGCACATTTGCACCGAGCCCTCACCCGTCACGCAATAAACCTCGCTATCAGGCTTGGCCAGCTTGATGCCCATGGCATACGGAATGCCTACGCCCATGGTGCCCAGACCACCAGAGTTGATCCAGCGGCGCGGCTCGTTGAACTTGTAGTACTGGGCAGCCCACATTTGGTGCTGGCCCACATCGGAGGTGATGTAGGCGTCAGCGTCCTTGGTCATGTCCCACAAAGTCTCAATCACTTTTTGTGGCTTGATGACCAAGCTGTTGTTGCTGTCGTACTTCATGCAATCGCGGCTGCGCCAGCCCTCGACCGTCTGCCACCACTGCGCCAGCGCCTGGCTGTCGGGTTTGAGGCCTGATTCGCGGATCATGCCCATCAGCTCGATCAACACATCTTTGACATCGCCCACGATCGGCACGTCGACCTTGACGCGCTTGGAAATGCTGGACGGGTCGATGTCGATGTGGATGATTTTGCGTTCGTTTTGGGCAAAGTGCTTGGGGTTGCCAATGACGCGGTCGTCAAAACGTGCACCCACGGCCAGCAAAACATCGCAGTTTTGCATGGCGTTGTTGGCTTCCAGGGTGCCGTGCATGCCCAGCATGCCCAGGAACCGGCGGTCATTGGCCGGAAACGCCCCCAAGCCCATCAAGGTATTGGTGACCGGGAAATTCAGCATGTCCACCAAAGCACGCAGCTCGGGGCTGGCGTTGCTCAGCAGCACGCCACCGCCGGTGTAGATGTAGGGGCGCTTGGCCGACATCAGCAGTTGCATGGCCTTGCGGATCTGGCCACCGTGGCCTTTGCGCACCGGGTTGTACGAGCGCATCTCGACTTTGTCGGGATAGCCGGTGTACAAGGTTTTGTTGAACGATACGTCCTTGGGCACATCAACGACGACCGGGCCGGGGCGGCCGGTGCGGGCAATGTGGAAGGCTTTTTTCATGACCTCGGCCATGTCCTTGGCGTCTTTGACCAAGAAGTTGTGTTTCACGATAGGACGGGTGATGCCCACGGTATC
>JBIKHW010000242.1:0-5402 GCA_044361935.1 Limnohabitans sp.
AAAAACGCGCCATCGAAACCATCCTCGACGGCAACCCCAGCACCGAATTCATGAAGTACGGCGACACCATTCGGATCGAGATGAAGGGCCCAAACGGCGAAAGCCTGTTTGGCGCGATCGAGCAGGAAATCGTGCCGCTGGCTAGCTGAGCCAAGGGTTCAAAAGCGCCACGCCTGTTGGCTCAAAATCCGACACGTTGCGTGTCACCACCGTGAATCTGTGTTCAAGTGCGGTGGCCGCAATCATGGCGTCCCTGTCAGAGCGAGGGTTGGGAATGTGCAGGGATGCACACACGGGTGCGGTGTTTTCCGCAAAGGACAAGATGCGACCCGCAAAAGCCGCACGAACACCACCCAGCCAATGGCGCAAAGCGCTGCCTTGTGGGGGAGTTTTGCGATCCAGCGCTTGAATCCCTAATTCCAGTTCAAGCAGCGTGATGGCTGACAAAAACAGCTGATTGCTGGGCTGGCCTGCTGCCCATTGGCGCACGGCCATGGAGGGGTTGGGCTTCCCCTGGCGCAGCTCTGAAATGACGTTGGTGTCCAGAATGAACATGGATGACCTTCAGTCCAAGTTCGCGGCTTGAATCTGAATGCCCAGCTTGGGCGGATCAAAGTCGATGTCTTCACCGCCCGGTATACCGTCCATCACCTCCAGCAGGGAAGGGGCTGATTTTCCAGCCATGCGGTAATAGTCATCGATTTTGAGCAATGCAAACGCGGGGCGACCCCGGTCGGTGATGAAGACTGGGCCTTCAATGGCAGCACGCTTGGCGGCCGATACGTCCCGTGTGAAGTCGCGGCTTGAAAACGTGTGAATGCCCATGACCACCTCTCTTGAGATTTAATGTTTGTATGTTATGACATTAACGTGTTTTGTCAATGCAAACGGCGCTCTCAATGCAATGCCTAACAGAGCCGTGAAGCGTTATAAAACCGTTTACGCTTCAAAAATGAATCGTAAATTTAGCGAATGCACTTTATCCGACTGACTCCAGATCAGAGGAAAATTATTGCGGGTTGAATATGGCGTGTCTACAATGTAGATACATAACGGGAGAGCACCATGGAAGCTGTGATTCGCAAATGGGGCAATAGCCCTGCATTGCGCCTGCCAGGCGCAGTCATGAAGTTGGCCGCATTCGACTTGGAGCAGCACGTCATCATCACGGCCACGAAAGGTCGCATCGTCATCGAGCCCGTTACCCAGCCAGAGTACAAATTGGAAGACCTGTTGGCAGGTATGACCGACGAAAACGCCCACGACGCGGTGGACTTTGGCGGGCCAGTCGGGCGGGAAACCCTCTGATGGTCACGCGAGCTTATGTGCCCGAAGCCGGTGACATCGTCTGGTTGGAATTTGACCCACAAGCCGGGCACGAGCAAGCTGGCCACCGTCCCGCCTTGGTGCTGAGCCCTGCGGCCTACAACGGCAAAAAAGGCTTGATGGTCTGCTGTCCGCTGTCCACCCAAATCAAAGGCTACCCCTTTGAAGTCGAGACCTTGATCGGCGGCAAGCTTGGTGTCGTGTTGTCGGATCAGGTCAAGTCATTGGACTGGCGCGTGCGCCAAGCTAAAAAGAAAGGCGCGGTGCCAGAAGAGGTGCTTCAGGATGTTCGTGCCAAGATCAAGGCTTTGCTGCAAATCGGCTGAATCAACCCAACTTCTTCATCAACAACGCATTCACCTGCCCCGGATTGGCCTTGCCCTTGCTGGCTTTCATGATGGGGCCGACCAGGCCGTTCAGGGCTTTGGTGTTACCGGCCTTGAACTCTTCCACGTTCTTGGGGTTGGCGGCCAGCACCTCGTCGATGATTTTTTCCAGCTCGCCGGTGTCGTTCATCTGCTTGAGGCCTTTGGCTTCGATGATGGCGTCGACATCGCCTTCGCCGCTACCGGAGGGGCCTTCTTTATTCCACAGACCTTCAAACACCTGACGCGCCGCGTTGTTGCTGATGGTGTTGTCGCTGATGCGGCCGATCAAGGCCGCCAGTTGAGCGGCGTTCACCGGCGATTGTTCAATGCTCAATTCGCTGGCGTTCAGGCGGCGTGAGACTTCGCCCATGATCCAGTTGCTGGCCAGCTTGGCTTGGCCACAGGCCTTGGCCGTGGCTTCAAAATAGGCCGCGACCGCTTTGCTTTGCGTCAGCTGCGTGGCGTCGTATTCGGGCAGGGCGTAGTCTTTGACGAAGCGCTCGGCCATCACGCGGGGCAGCTCGGCCATCTCGCCCTTCACGCGCTCGACCCAGTCGCGACCAATTACCAGCGGTGGCAGGTCCGGGTCTGGAAAGTAGCGGTAGTCGGCGGCGTCTTCCTTGGTGCGCATGGCGCGGGTCTCGCCCGTGTCGGGGTCGAACAGCACGGTGGCTTGCTGGATGGCGTGGCCGTCTTCGATCTGGTCAATCTGCCAGCGCACTTCGTAGTCGATGGCTTGCTGCATGAACTTGAAACTGTTCAGGTTCTTGATCTCGCGGCGGGTGCCCAGTTCGGCTCCAGGCTTGCGCACCGAGACGTTGGCGTCGCAACGGAAGCTGCCTTCTTGCATGTTGCCGTCGCAAATGCCAATCCAGGTCACGATCTTGTGCAGCTCTTTGGCGTAGGCCACGGCTTCTTCGCTGCTGCTCATGTCGGGCCGCGTCACGATCTCCAGCAAGGGTGTGCCCGCGCGGTTCAAGTCAATGCCTGACTGCCCAATGAAGTCTTCGTGCAGCGATTTGCCCGCGTCTTCTTCGAGGTGGGCACGTTCCAGGCGCACGGTTTTGCGCACCGTCTCTTTGCCTTCTTCCAAGAAGAACGACACCTCGCCGCCTTGCACCACCGGGATCTCGAACTGGCTGATCTGGTAGCCCTTGGGCAGGTCGGGGTAGAAATAGTTTTTGCGCGCAAAGATGCTGCGCTCAGCAATGTGCGCGTTGATGGCCAAGCCGAACTCAATGGCGCGTTCCACAGCGCCGATGTTCATCACGGGCAGCGTGCCTGGCAAAGCCATGTCCACCGCACAGGCTTGCGTGTTGGGCTCGGCACCAAACGCCACCGAGGCGCGGCTGAAAATCTTGCTTTGGGTCGAGAGTTGGGCGTGTGTTTCAAAGCCGATGACGACTTCGTAGCCTTGGACGAGTTTGCTCATGGTCTTAAACCCCCGCTGGTTTCTGGAGGTGGAAATCGGTCGCCTGTTGCAGGCGGTGTGCGGCGTTCAGCAACTGGGCTTCTTTGAAGTAGTTGCCGATCAGCTGCAGGCCCACAGGCATGCCGCCTGCGCCAAAGCCTGCAGGCACGCTCATGCCGGGCAAGCCAGCCAAGGAGGCAGGCAGCGTGAAGATGTCGGCCAGGTAATCGGCCACAGGATCGTTGGCGTTGTCGCCAAACTTCCAGGCCACGGTCGGGGCCACTGGTCCTGCGATCACATCGCATTGTTTGAACGCATTCTGGAAGTCGTCGGCAATCATGCGGCGGATCTTTTGCGCTTGCAGGTAGTAAGCGTCGTAATAGCCGTGTGAGAGTACATAAGCGCCCGTCATGATGCGGCGTTTGACCTCGTTGCCAAAGCCTTCGGCGCGGGTCTTTTTGTACATGTCCACCAGGTCGGTGTAGTCCTTGGCGCGGTGGCCGAACTTCACGCCGTCAAAGCGGCTCAGGTTGGAGCTGGCTTCGGCCGGGGCAATGATGTAGTACACCGGAATCGACAGCTCGGTGCGCGGCAGGCTGATGGGCACGAGCTTGGCGCCGAGCATTTCGTATTCGCGCAAAGCGCTGTCGACGGCGGCTCGCACATCGGGGGCCAGGCCTTCGCCAAAAAACTCTTGGGGAATGCCGATGCGCAGGCCTTCGATCGATTGGTTCAGCGAGGCCGCAAAGTCTTCGCTGGGCATGTCCAGCGAGGTCGAGTCGCGGTCGATGTCGCCGCCGCACATGGCGCTCAAAAGCATGGCGCAGTCTTCGGCACTGCGGGTCATGGGGCCAGCCTGGTCGAGGCTGGAGGCGTAGGCGATCATGCCGTAGCGTGAAGCGCGGCCATAGGTGGGCTTGATGCCGGTGATGCCGCAAAAGCTGGCGGGCTGGCGGATCGAGCCACCGGTGTCGGTGCCGGTGGCCGCAGGAGCCAGGCCAGCGGCCACAGCGGCGGCGCTGCCGCCAGAAGACCCGCCAGGCACGCGTGCAGTGTCCCAGGGGTTTTGCACCGGGCCGTAGGCCGAGTTTTCATTGGCCGAGCCCATGGCGAATTCGTCGCAATTGAGCTTGCCCAGGGTGACCATGCCCGCCGTGCGCAGGCGCTGCACCACGGTGGCGTCAAAGGGCGAGCGGTAGCCGCTCAGGATTTTGGAGCCTGCGGTGGTGGCGAAATCGCGGGTGACGAACACGTCTTTGTGCGCCACGGGCACGCCTTCCAGAGGCCCTGCCGTGCCATCGGCCAGTTTGGCATCCGAGGCGCGGGCCTGGGCCAGCGTCACTTCGCTGTCGATGTCCAAAAAGGCGTTGTGCGGGTTGCCGCCCATGCGGGCCAGAAAGCGCGTTGCCAATTCGACGGCGCTGACCTCTTTGGTTTGCAAAAGGGTGGCCAGTGCTTTCACGCTGAGGTTGTGCAGATCACTCATGGCTTACTCGATGACTTTGGGGACCAGGAACAGGCCGCGCTCGACGGCGGGGGCGCTTTGCTGGTTCAGATCGCGTTGGTTGGGCTCGCTGGCCACGTCGGGGCGCAGGCGCAGCGTGATGTCTTGGATGGCCGTCACGGGGTGGGCCATGGGGGTGATGCCGGTGGTGTCCACCGCCTGCATGGCTTGAACGATGCCAAAAAAGCCGTTGATTTGAGTGAGCATGCGCTCGCTTTCTTCTGGCTTAAGTTCCAATCGGGCGAGGTTAGCGATCCGGGCTATATCCAGCGGGGTCAGTGACATGGTTTCTATGGAGTTGTAAAGGCCTGTTTTTCCAAGCCGGGGAATACGTCAAAGCACGCCCTAGGCCGGGGGATCGGTTATTATCCTGTGTTTGCTGCAGTGTCAAGGGCTGAATTTGCACAAGACTGCATCACCTTCAAGATTTGATTGTTGCGCCCATCCATTTCAGGCTTTTTCGTGGATCGGTCGCAGCCCCTAAGGATTTTCGAATGTTTTCTTCATTCCGCCGTTATTTTTCCAGCGACCTGGCCATCGACCTGGGAACTGCCAACACCCTGATTTTTGTGCGTGACAAGGGTATCGTGCTCGACGAGCCATCAGTTGTGGCCATTCGCCACGAAGGCGGCCCCCAGGGTAAGAAAACCCTGCAAGCCGTGGGCCACGAAGCCAAGGCCATGCTGGGCAAGGTTCCCGGCAACATCGAAGCCATCCGCCCCATGAAAGACGGCGTGATCGCCGACTTCACCGTGACCGAGCAGATGCTCAAGCAGTTCATCCGCATGGTGCA